>NZ_NTRO01000033.1:0-29212 GCF_002560575.1 Bacillus sp. AFS023182
TTTTCCATCATCGGCATTATATTCGGCATTGGGTTGTTTTCCATCATTGGCATTATATTCGGCATTGGGTTGTTTTCCATCGCTGGCATTATATTCGGCATTTGATTATTATCCATTATTGGCATCGTAATATTTGGTGGTGTTACTTGTGGAATAACAAGATTTTCTTTTGTTACATGCGGCGATACTATATTGCCTACATTTTCCTTTTGCACTTGCGGCGATACTATATTGCCTACATTTTCCTTTTGCACTTGCGGCGATATTATATTACTTACATTTTCTTTTTTCGTTTGCGGCGATATTATATTACTTACATTTTCTTTTTTCGTTTGTGGTGACACGATATTGTTAGACTTCATCTTATGAATTTGTGGAGCGATTAACTCGCTTCCTTTTTTTATTACATCTGAAATTTTATAATCTTTTTTAGGTTTGATTGGTGGTTGTGGCGGCTGCGGCAATATATTCACTGAAAACTTTGTGCTTGCTTTTCCCGCGGGTTTCTCTATCTTTTCTACAACTTGTGGCTTTTCAATTACAGCCGGTTTTTCAACGACAGGCGGCTTTTGAATAGGTACTTCTTTTTGTATTGGTACTTCTTTCTGAATTGGTTTTTNNTTTTGTATTGGCATTTCTTTTAGCGGCTTTACTTGCATTTCTTTTTGTGTTTGCTGCATAGCTGGTTGCTGTGTAATTGGCGCAGATTGATATAGTGCTTCTTCTTCATCTTCTATTCCAAGCGGCGTAGGTGTCGCTGCAAATTCTTTTTGTTGTACCTCTTTTACATATTCTTTTGGAGGAGCTGAGCCAGCACCCATATTTTTTTTCACATGCACACCGCTAGATGGCACTTTTATTTTCATACCTGGCATAATCAGATCTGGATTACTGAGCTGTGTATTCGCCTTTTTTAACGTTTCAAAATCTACTCCGTACTTTTTCGAAATTTTCCAAAGGGTATCCCCTTTTTGCACGATATGAATTTTCAAATTTTCCCCCTCCTGTATTACTTATCTATGAGCAAAAGTAATATACACTGAGACTATCCTCTATGGTTTAACCCTCTTGCTCTTACCATCTAGTCGTACACACTATTGCACAAATATAAAAAATACAATGATTCCCTCAACACAATGTATGACTACAATTAGCTAATTATGTTTAATAAAAAAACGACGGAAATCCGCCGCTTTTACACACGCTCTAACATACGATTTAAGGCAAGGACTGCTTCTTTTGTCACCTGCTTATCTACTTGAATCACATTGACTTCTTCTCCGTGCTCTATCATTTCTAACGCCCACAATAAATGTGGTAAATCAATACGATTCATCGTTAAACAAGGACACATAAAAGGATTTAATGAAATAATTTCTTTATCCGGATGCCTATGAATAATTCGGTTTACTAAGTTCATCTCTGTACCAATCGCCCATTTGCTACCAGATGGTGCTTGTTCAATCATATCGATAATATATTTTGTTGATCCTGCATAGTCAGAAGCCACTACCACCTCATAACAGCATTCTGGATGGACAATAATACTCATATCGGGATGATTTTTCCGCACACTTTCAATATTTTTAACAGTGAAATTTTGGTGAACAGAACAATGACCTTTCCATAAAATCACTTGTATGTCCTCAATCTCTCCATCGTATTCTAATGAATCTGTATGTGGATTCCAAACCGCCATTTTATCTAATGGTATACCGAGGTCATATGCTGTATTTCTTCCTAAATGTTGGTCTGGCAAAAAGACTAAACGCTCTTTTTGAGTAAATGCCCAAGACACCATTTTTTTAGCATTGGAAGACGTTACTGTTGCACCACCATTCCGACCACAAAATGCTTTAATAGCTGCTGTAGAATTGACATAGGTCAATGGAATCATCGTATCTCCAAATAACTTTGTCAGTTCTTTCCAAGCTCGTTCTGTTTGTTCAATATCCGCCATGTCCGCCATGGAACAGCCGGCACGCATATCTGGTAAAATAACAACCTGTTCATCTGTCGTTAACATATCTGCTGTTTCAGCCATAAAATGTACACCGCAAAATACAATATATTTTGCCGCTTTATTGCTAGCAGCCACTTGCGCAAGTTGCAATGAATCTCCCGCAGCATCCGAAAATTGAACGACTTCATCTTTTTGATAATGATGCCCTGGAATAAATAACGATTCCCCTAATTTTTCTTTAATTTCACGGACACGCTCTTCCATCTCTTGTACTGACATCGTTTGATAACGCTCTGGTAACATCGCTTCAATTGGCTGAACCTTCTCTAAAATACTCATGAATAATCTCCCCCTCTAACCCTATCGCCTTAAACTTCAATATTAAAGCTAATATCTAACGCTCCCGCAGAATGTGTTAATACTCCAAGTGAAATGTAATCTACCCCTGTTTTACCGTATTTTGATAAATTTTCAATTGTAATACCGCCCGATGCTTCTGTCACAATTACACTTGGAACAATTTTCGAGAACTCATGAACTTCTTCTGGTGTGCGATTATCGAACATAATAATATCTGCTCCAGCAGCTACAGCTTCATGCACTTGTTCTTTCGTTTCTGTCTCCACTTCAACCTTCACCATATGTCCAAGCTTTTCTTTCACAGATGTAACGGCTTTTGTAATAGATCCAGCAAAAGCAATATGGTTATCTTTAATCATGACACCATCATATAATCCGAAGCGATGGTTATACCCACCTCCGCAAACAACCGCATACTTATCAAACATGCGAAGCCCTGGCATCGTTTTTCTCGTATCACAAATACGTGTATGATTACTTTCTAGCGCTCGAACCGCTCTTTGCGTCATCGTCGCTATGCCGCTCATGCGTTGAATAATATTTAAAATTACACGCTCTGCTGTTAACAGAGATGCAATTGGCCCTTCTACACTTGCTAAAATCTCCCCTTTTCCTACCAAATCTCCGTCGTTTTTATGAAATGTAATTTGGATACTTTCATCTAATAATCGAAACCCTTGTTCAATTACTACTCTCCCTGCGAATACCCCTGTATCTTTCGCAAGGAACGTTCCCTTTGCCTTTAAATTTTCAGGAAAAATAAGCTGAGATGTTACATCTCTTTCCCCAATGTCTTCTAGAAAAAAACTTTCTAATGCCTTTCTTACCTTTAACACGTTCATACAATCCCTCTTCCCCTCATTACACAAGTTGTAATTTTTTGTTAGCATGAATAATTTCTTTCGTGAATTTATTTCGACTTGGGTAATCACCACGATAATGACCACCTATGCTCTCTTTTCTTTGCAGTGCCGCTTCTGTAATGAGCTGGCAGACCGTTAGCATATTCATAATTGTTATATCTTCATTTGTAAGAGCTTCATATTGCGTTTGAACACTTTGTACACGATACTGCTCCAACCATTGTTTTGCATACAATAAACTCGTTTCTGTTCTGACAATCCCCACGTACGTCATCATATATTTTTGTATCTCTTTCTTCATAGGTAACTGAGAAACTTGAGATATTCCATGTATTCTTTCACAACTGTCTTCTCGTCCTTGTACTGGATGGGCTAAAATATGCTTTCCAATTCGTTTCCCGAACACAAGGCCTTCTAACAATGAATTACTCGCTAAACGATTTGCACCGTGCACACCGTTACAAGCTACTTCACCTACAGCATATAAATGCGAAATAGATGTTTCTCCATCACAATTGGTTTTCACACCACCCATATGAAAATGAGCGCCTGGAACAACTGGAATTCTATTTTGTTTTACATCTATACCATTCTTTTTGCATAATGCCGATACAGTAGGAAAACGCTCTTCAAAGTTTTGAATAGACGAAATATCCAGGTGTACACTTTCACCTGCAAGAAGCTGTTCATGAATCGCACGTGCTACTACGTCACGCGGTGCAAGATCGTGTTGTGGATGTACGTTCAACATAAAACGCTGTCCTTTTTCGTTTAACAGAACAGCGCCTTCACCTCGTACCGCTTCTGAAACAAGTCCGCAGCAACGCCCGTCTACATAGAGCATCGTTGGATGAAATTGAATAAACTCTAAATCAACAAGTTCTCCACCAGCTCGATACACGATTGCTAGTCCGTCGCCTGTAATCGTCTCATCGTTAGACGTAAATGCGTACACGCCGCCAACACCGCCTGTAGCTAATACAATTCGTTCAGCATAGTAACGATGTATATTTCCTTCGCTATCTCGGGTCAACACACCCCTACATGTATTATTTTCTATAATTAAATCGAGCACCATTTCTCGCTCCACTACTGTAACGTAAGGAACTACTTCTTTAATCAAATGCTCTAATAAGTTTTTTCCTGTCGCATCTCCCCCAGCATGTAAAATACGTCGTTTTCGATGCGCGCCCTCTTTTCCAAGGTGAGGTCCTTTTTCATCACCATCAAATTTCATCCCATTTGCAATGAGCTTATGAATCTCTTTTGACCCTTCTTCAACTAAATATCGAACTGCTTCGTCATTGTTATAACCACAACCAGCTGCTATCGTATCTTCATAATGATCACTCGCATTATCATAGGTAGCTACAGCTGCTGCAATTCCGCCCTGCGCTAAATGCGTATTGTTATTTCGTCCTGTTTTCTTTGTGATAATCATCACATTCTTTTCGTGACAAATCTCTTTCGCAACACTAAGTGCCGCGACACCACTTCCGATAATTAAGACATCTGCCCTTGGCATAATTATTGCCTCCTAGTTTACACTTTTCAACTGTCTTGACACCTATATTTACATAGATTTAAAATAATGACAAGAGTTTTTTAGAAAGTGGTATTTTCACCAAGGAGTTTAACGAATTTTTCACGGAACTTTAAAATAAAAACGAATATAACTCCATTATAGAGAGGACTATACATTATGATATACCTTGACTATGCAGCTACAACACCAATGAGCAAAGAAGCGATTGAAACATACACAAAAGCAGCAGAGCAATACTTCGGTAATGAACAAAGCTTACACGATATCGGAGGAACAGCTTCGTCTTTACTACAAGTTTGCAGGGTATCATTGGCACAAATGATTGGTGGAAAAGAACAAGGTGTATTTTTCACAAGCGGTGGTTCTGAATCTAATTATCTTGCAATCCAATCACTCTTAAACACAAAAAGTGGTAAACATATACTTACAACACCAATGGAGCACGCATCGATTCGCAGCTATTTTCAATTTTTAGCGCAGCAAGGTTACACAATTACCGAAATCCCTGTTGATTCATATGGGCTTATCGATCTAAGAGCATTAGAAGAGGCAATTACAGAGGATACAGTTTTAGCAAGTATTCAACACGGGAATTCTGAGATTGGAACAATTCAACCAATCTCAGAAATTGGAGAAATACTCAAAAAGCGTAATATTTTATTCCATACAGATTGTGTTCAAACATTTGGTAAACTCCCAATTGATGTGACAGCGATGCAAATTGATAGCCTTTCTATTTCCGCGCATAAAATTTATGGACCAAAAGGTGTAGGAGCTTGCTATATAAATCCACAAGTCCGTTGGGAGGAAGTTTTTCCTGGAACATCTCATGAAAAAGGATTTCGTCCCGGTACTGTCAATGTTCCTGGCATTGCTTCTTTTCTGACAGCAGCAGAGCATATATTAGATAATCATGAAGAAGAACAAACTCGTTTCAGGCAATTGCGCTCTTATTTTATCGAGCAATTACAGCCTCTACCTCTTGAAATTCAAGTAGAAGGCCATTCTACTTCTTGTTTACCTCATATCATTGGGGTTACAATAAAAGGAATCGAAGGTCAGTACACAATGTTAGAATGTAACCGTCATGGCATCGCGATTTCAACAGGAAGCGCTTGCCAAGTCGGCAAACAAGAGCCTTCAAAAACAATGCTTGCAATTGGAAAAACGTATGAAGAGGCAAAACAATACGTCCGTTTTTCATTTGGACGCCACACAACAAAAGAAAATATTGACACAACCATTCATGCACTACTCACAATTGGAAATCAATTTTATAGAGGTGTTAAATTATAATGAAACAAAATGACCAAAAAAAAATTTTAGGTGAAGAAAGAAGGCAGCTCATCCTGCAATGGCTCCTTGCTGCGAATGAACCATTATCTGGGAGTGAATTATCTAAAAAAACAAATGTCAGTAGACAGGTCATTGTGCAAGATATCTCTTTACTGAAAGCACGAAATGAACCAATTATCGCAACTGCACAAGGATACTTATATTTAAAGCCACAGACGAAGCAGCAGACTTTTGAACGTGTCATCGTCTGCCAACATAAACCAGAGGAAGTCCGCCAAGAACTAACAACGCTGGTCGATCACGGCGTTACGATTAAAGATGTAAAAGTAGAGCATCCTGTATACGGCGACTTAACAGCTTCTATTATGGTGAGCAACCGTTTTGATGTGGAGCAATATTTGCAAAAGATTGAAGATACAAATGCTTCCTATCTCTCTCAACTAACTGATGGTGTTCACTTACATACAATTGAAGCAGATTCCCAAGAGAAATTAGATGCAGCTTGTGATGCGCTAGACCGAGCTGGATTTCTCGTTTATTAATGTAACGCACAGAGTTTTTTCAACATTCTCTGTGCTTTAATTTACAAAATGATATAATATTGAAATCAATTGTAAAGGAGAGCAAATATGGGAATTGAACTCGTTCACTTTAGCATTGGCAAACCGAAACAAATGAAATATAACGAAGATAAAGAAATGGTAACAGGGATTTGTAAAGAGCTTACTGAAGAATCGTTTCTTTCAAAAGATGGCTTCCGTGGTGATGATGTAGCTGATTTACGACATCACGGCGGACCTGATCGCGCCGTTTGCGTTTATCCCTATGAGCATTACGCACTTTGGGAACAAGAATTTCAAACATCGCTTCCAGCTTCTACATTTGGCGAAAATATTACTGTCCTAAATATGTTAGAACGTGATGTTTGTATCGGGGATATCTATCAATTAGGTGAGGCAATCATTCAAGTTACACAAGCTAGAGTACCGTGTAGTACCATTTCAAAAAGGCTCGGCATTCCCGGCATTTTACCGCGCATTGTAGAAACGGGTTATACTGGATATTTATGTCGCGTTCTTCAAGAAGGTATTGTTCGTCAAGACTCACAAATAAAACTATTAGAGCGCCATCCAAATCAAGTTTCCATTCTATTTTCTAACGAAGTATATTTTCATAGACGGAAAGACAAAGAAGCAATGGAAAAAATTATTGCTGTTCCAGAATTAGCAGAAGTTTGGCGTGAGCAACTAACAGATCGCTTAGCAAAATTAAAATAAATCCCACCACATATGCGATGGGATTTATTTTTGTTTTACTATAACCAATAAGACGAATAACTCCCAAGCACCGTTACAGCAAAACCGAGCGCTTCAAGCTCCATCGTCACACCCGGCAATAATACGTCGTCATATGCTTTATCTACATCTATTAAGAAAAAGTAATTTCCAAGGCCTGTTTTCATCGGGCGGGATTCGATTTTTGATAGATTTAATTTTCTCCATGCAAAAGCTGATAATACTTGATAAAGTGCTCCGGCATAATCAGCAGGTAACGTTATCATAATCGTCGTTTTCTCTCCGCGGTTCTCACCATTTCTCGGCAATAACGCTTGCTTCTTTTTATGTAGTACTAGGAAACGCGTATGATTGTTTTTATGCGTATGAATATTACGCTGAACAATTGATAACCCATATTTTTCCGCTGCTGCTTCATTTGCAATTGCAGCGATCCTTTCTTCCGAATGTTCTTTTACATATTGCGCAGCTGCACTTGTGGAAGTCATATCTCGAACCGTTACACCTTTTAATTCTTCATTTAAAAACTTATGACATTGCGCAATCGCATGTGGATGAGAATGTACAGCATACACTTCTTTCCACATCTCTTCATGATCTGGATGCACAAGTAAATGTTGCTGAATAGGAACTGTAATTTCCCCTACAATAAAAAGCGGTTGTTCATGCACAAGATAATCAACAGTAATATTAACAGAACCTTCAATCGCATTTTCTAACGGTACAACTGCAAAATCTACATTTTTATTTGCTGCTGCATCTATACAATCAGGAATTGTACGATATGGTACATGCTCTGCTTCCGGAAAAAAACGACTCACCGCCATATTTGTAAATGTTGCTTCCGGTCCTAAATATCCAACTCGAATCATCGTCGTTTTCCCCTCTTCTTCGTTTTTCTTACTGTTATACCATAATTATTTATATTCTTCTATATAAATTTCGAATATTAAAAAAAGACTAGCATCAGCTAGTCTATATGTTTTCTATATTCTCTTTGAGCAAAGAAGAAATAAATGATGCATGCGGCAATATAAAACATAATGAACAAGCATACTTTCCTAAATGATCCTTCCATAAAGACTGTATTATGAAACGTATATAATGCAACTGCGCTATGTATACTCCCTACTACAATAGGCGCAAAGAATAACATACTTAATTGCCAACGAGAAATTTCCCACACTTCTTGCTTTGTCATTCCGAGTTTAGAGAGGGCTTCATATTGCTTACGATCCGATGAAATATTATGAAACCATTTAAAATATACAATGCTACATGAAGTAAGAAAGAATAATATACTAATAAATGAGCCAATAAATAACGTAAATTCACCTACCTCTTTCATATTCACATATAGTTCCATATTGTTTCGAAATACGCTACTCTTATCTTGCTTTATATATTTACGTAAATCTTCGTTGAATTTCTTTGTATCTTCAATATTATTTAAGGTGTAACCTCGGTAGACGATTTTTTCTACATCAGGAATCGTCGCTTCTATATGATTAAAGTCTTCATCATTCATAACAAAAAATGTACCATTTATTTGTGAATTATGATAATTGAATTGCGCTCCTTCCTTTTGACCGTTAAACGCATATTGATACGATTGTCCAAATACATGTAGTTGAATTTCTTTTTTATTATATAAAGCGGGTCCATTATATTCATTATAATAAACTAGCATAACCGTTCCCTTTTTTGGATTATATGCTTTCTGCCCTTGCTTTTTTGCCTCTTTATTGTATTCACTCGCTCCTATAAGGGTGGCTTCTATACTTTCGTTTCGAGATTGAAACGTTGTTTGCAATCCTACAAAGCTTGTATATTGAAATTCATCATACCCATGCTTATGTAATAGATTTTCTACCGCATCTTTTTCAAAAACTTCATGAGAATGGATACCTTTTTCTACATATGAAAACGATTGTGCTCCTCCGTCTCGCCACATATCTTCCATGCCCGAAAAATATAAGAACACCGTACCCGTGACTGTAACAACAACCGTCGTTGCCATAGATAAAAGGAAGAAGAAACGACCATTTTCTTTCATTCGATGTGATAGCTGATTTACTATAAACAAATACGGATACGTATACATTATTTTTTTATTTCGCTTTATCATTTCTAATATTTGTGTAACACCGTGTGTAAATGAAAAGTACGTTCCAACAGAGGTTAATATGACAACTGGAATAAAGTATAATCCCATCGTTAACATCGTCGTTTGGAAAGCTAAACTATAGCCAATCACTAAACAGGAAAATCCAAATAAACACAGCCATTTTGAACTTTTCGCTTCTCTTTTATCTGCTCGAAACTCTTTTAATAGTCGAATAACCTTTATATTCCATATACGTAAAGCACTTATAAATGATAGAACGAAAAAGACGATAGTATATATACTAAGCGTTATAAAAATCGCTTTCGCATCAAAAATAAGAGTTAACTCTTTCGGAAGACGAAGGAGCATACTAAATACCATAAAAAAGAGTTTTAAAAATATCATGCCAAGTCCAATACCGAAAATATTAGCAAAAATCCCAATCAACATTTGTTCGGTCATTATCATCCCTATTACGTTAGACTTCGTCGCTCCCATTAACATATATAATCCTAATTCTTTTTTGCGCGCTTCTATAAATATAGAAGTAGAATACAAAATAAATAAAATAAAAAAAGAGACAATAATAACGTTGCATACAATGAGCCCCAATCGCACATTTTGATACCACATCGTCTCTTGCATGTAAGGATGGACAATTACGGACATATATGCATAAGAAGCAAATATCGCAAAACAACTGCTCAAGAAAAACACTTTATAATTTCGCCAATTTCCCCTTACATTTTGTATCGCTAGTTGCCTGATGTTCATCTACTTTCCCCCTGTAACCTGTTACACACGTAAAAAGCTAGAGGGTTCCCTAGCTTTTTACGTGTTTTAAATATCCTCTTTGTGCAATTGCAAAATAAATTGCTGAAGCTACAATATACGCTCCAATGACAATTGCACCTGATTTCCATAAATCTAAATAAAGCATCTTCCCTAATGTATGAAGAGCAAACCCGCTATGAATAGCCCCTATAAGAATCGGGATAAAGAAAATAGCTCCCATTTGGCGAAGTGCGATTTTACGAATTTCTTTATCTGTCATACCAATTCTCTTTAATGATTTAAATTGGATACGATCTTGTTCCTTATCGTTAAACCATTTAAAGTACGTCATACTGCAAGCAAAGAAGAAGAATAGTACCGCTACGAAGAAACCAATGAACATTGTAATTGCACCTTGCTCTTTTATCGCTTTATACGTAAGAATGGAATTGTGGAAATTCTCTTGTTGTTCTTGTGCAATTTCTTTTTTTAAGTCTAGTACAAGATCTTCTGTTTCTTTCCAATCTTCAATATAATATCCGTAATATTTCGTCTTTTCTTCATCTGATACACTCTCTGCATATTTCACAAAGTCTTGATCATTGACGATAAGATACCCTTCATCATTAAAAACAGACTGCGAAATTGGATCATTTAGCTTGATAGACTGCTTTTGTCCGTTCAGTGTAAACTCAAATGGCTTTGTACGATCTATCTTCACAAAATCATTCATCATATCAAGTAAAACCATCGTTGCACTTCCTGGTGCATTATGAACTTCCTCTTTCTTTTGCTTACGCGCTTCTGCATTATATTCTTTTTCTGTGATAATACCTAAAGGCATCTCATGCTCACCATTAAACATTACTATTTTTTGTTTTGCAGGAAGTTTTACATATGTTACTTTTCGCGCTTCTTCAAATCCATGTTTTTTTATTAACTCTTGCGTTTTTTCTTCACTTATGACGTTATGCGTATTTACTCCCTTTTCTATATATGAAATAGCATGAGGAGTACTTGCTACTGTTTTATAACTCATATCTTGAAAGAATACGTAAAGCGTCCCAACCGCTGAAGAAACAACAGCCGTAATAATAGAAATAACGAAAAGAAAACGAGCATTATCTTTCATTTTATAAATAAGATTGCTAAGCACAAACATATTTGGATATGTATAGAATGATTTTTTTCGTCTTTGTAATGCTTTTAATACAACTGTACTTCCTTGTGTAAATAGTAAATATGTTCCTCCAACTGTTAATCCTACAATCGGCAAGAAGTACATAAGAAAATTCATAAGCGTCACTTGGAAACAAAGGACATATGCGACAATAATACATAATACCCCAACTACACATAACCATGTAAATGCAAACGGTTCTACTTTTTGCTTTCTCGCTTCTCTTAATAAATCAATAATTTGTAAGCGTCCTACCGTCCAAACACTAAACAATGCTAAGACTAAAAAAAGAATAAAATATACGCCAGCTGTAATAAGAACTGCTTTTCCATTCCATACAAGCGGAAGTGTTTTATCAATTTTTAATAATACACCTAATGCTTGGAAGAAAAGTTTTGAACAAAGCATTCCAAGACCAATACCTACTACAATTGCAATACAACCTAACATCATTTGCTCTAGTATAATCATTCGGCCAAGTTGAGCCTTCGTTCCACCTATTAATGTTAATAAACCGAACTCTTTTTTTCTTGCACGTAAAAACGTTGAATTAGCATATAAAATAAAGAGTGCTGAGAAGATAACCACGATATAATTCATAGATTCTAATCCTTTTGTAATCATCGTCCTCATGCTAATATTACCGTTTACGACATCTGGATGATAAATGAAAGAAGCATACATAAAAAATACTACAATTGATAAACAACTACTAATAAGAAAGGCTTTATAATTACGCCAATTTCCTTTTACATTATTAAGCGCGAGCTGGCGAAAGTTCATGATATTCCCCTCCTAGCATCGCAAGTACGTCTAAAATTTCTTGGAAAAAGGTTTGCTTCGTTTTTCCTTTATGTATTTCTGAGAAAATTTCTCCATCACGTATAAATAAAATACGTTCGCAATAGCTAGCCGCTACCGGATCGTGTGTTACCATTGCAATTGTCACTTTCTTTTGCTCATGTAAATCTTGTAGAGCACCCATTAAAGATTTTGCAGACTTAGAATCTAAGTTCCCAGTTGGCTCATCCGCTAAAATTAATGTTGGATCGTGAATGATTGCTCGTGCAGCTGCCGCACGTTGCTGTTGTCCACCCGATACTTCATATACCTTTTTATTTAAAACTCCTTCGATATTTAAAAATTTCGCAATCTCTAGCACCTTTGCGTCAATTTCTTTTACAGGACGGTTTGCCATTACAAGTGGTAAAATGATATTTTCTTTAATAGATAACGTATCAAGTAAGTTGAAATCTTGGAAGATGAATCCTAAATGTGTACGACGAAATTCTGCTAATTTTGCAGCTCGCATTTGACTAATTTCTTCACCGTTTACATATACATGACCTGAAGTTTGTTTATCAATTGTCGCTAATAAATTTAAAAGCGTTGTTTTCCCACTTCCTGAGGGACCCATAATCCCTACAAATTCGCCTTCTTCAATTTTAAAATTTATATCATGTAAAGCAGTCGTTGCCACTGAACCTTTTGATTGATACACCTTCGTTAACCCTTTTACTTCAAGAACACTCATTTCTAATCCCCCTATGTGTTTTCTTCTTACATTTACTATAAAAAAATTGAGAAAAAGAAACGAGTGATTTCCCTTACAAAAACATTTGTTATCTTACAATTTTGTCATTTTTCTCATCAACACATGATATTCTTCGTCTTTTGCAAATTGAAATGTGAATGTTGTGCTTTCCCCTTCGGTCGATTGCACGTAAATTCCGTGATGAAGATTATCACAAATCTCCTTTGTAATATATAATCCCATCCCTGTTGCTTCTCTCGTTTTACGACCATTTATCCCCGTAAAAAACGGATCGAATATACGCTTTACATCTTGCTTTGGGATACCAATTCCATTATCACGAATATGTAATAAAACTTTGTGATCCCTCTCTTCAATTTGAAACTGAATTTCCTTTTTCTCTACTTGTGAGATTTTTGTGTACTTAATTGCATTCATAACAATTTGACCTATGGCAATGCTAAGCCATTTTCTATCAGATGCAACCATACACGTATCTTCTTCAAACATTAGTTTCGGATATACAGAAGATTGAATAAATGATTTTCGATTTTGGTTAATAATATCTCGAACAACATCTATTACGTTCACTACTTCTACTTTGTAATCTTTCGCAAACTGCTCTAACCTTGCCATATGTAATGCTAAATCTAAGCCATTTAAAATGCGGTTATTTTCTTCGCGAATACTTTCAACCGTTTCTCTAGCTTCCCGATGTTCTTTACCATATTTCTGCAGCAATAATTCAATAACTGAAACCGGTGTTTTCATTTGGTGAATCCATTGATTCATAAAGATCATTTGCTGCTGCTCTTTTGCATGCTGCTTATGAATTTCATCCATATATTGCTGTCTCAGCAATGTGAACGCTTCTACGATCATTTCTTGCTCTGACGTATAAGAATCGTCAATGAGTAAAGAATCATGTAACGTATGTCCTCCAGCAATATATTGTTCTATCCTTTTTAAAAATACACTTCTCTTTCGATAATCGTAAATGAGGTATACGATAAACACGACTGTTCCTAATAAAAGTCCATATAGCCATGTTCCCAAGTCAAGTGATCTCTTTTCTAAAAGACTTTGTAACTGTAACACAAGCCCGAATAAGCAAAGACTTACAATATAAGAAAGGATTAAAGAAAATCGATCTATGAAGTAACTTTTAAGCTTCATGCTCTTCTCCCCACTCTGTAAGAAGCGCATAACCATACCCACGTTTTGTTACAATTGCATTTTTAATACCAAGCTCCTCTAATTTTTTCCTTACGCGTTTTACGTTCACAGTTAATGTATTATCATCAACAAAAGCTACTTCATCCCATAGCGCCTCTAATAACTCTTCACGCGTGACGTATTGATTAGCCTGTTTCATTAAACATTCTAATAAGTAAAATTCATTTTTTGTAAGTTCAGTTTGTTGACCTTTCCACTCTACTGTGTGCTGTGATGGAAATAATAACAATCCATTCACGCCTAAACAATCGCTTTCTGCCGTAGAAGCATACTCCCCATATCCTCGGCGCAATGCACTCTTCACCTTTGCCATTACAATGTCTAAATGAAACGGCTTTGTAATATAGTCATCCCCGCCATTCTCAATCGCCATCACTTGATCCATTTCCCCTGTTCTTGCAGAGACGAAAATAATGGGTGCATTCGATATTGTACGAATTTGACGGCACCAATAGAAGCCATCAAAGTATGGCAAATTAATATCAAGTAACACTAGATGAGGATTTACTTTTACAAACTCATCTTTTATGTGACGTAAATCAGTCACCCTGAATGTTTGATATCCATATCTTCCTAAATGTTCCTCTAATATTTCTGCAATTTTTTCGTCATCTTCTACAATTAATATTTTATACATATACTCCCTCTCCCCTTGTTTCTTACTACGGAGTGACCATTTCTTACATTCTTCCGAATTTTAAAACGAACATATATTCATTTTGATTTTCCAACATACAAAGACAATGAAAACAAAAGAAGCCTCCTTCTGTCTTCACATGGTATGGGAAAAAAGGCTCTAACCACTTCCACGCTCAACCGGACTCTCCCTACCACACAAAGTTTTCCAATCTTTATTTCTATAGCTTTATTTACACTCCTTTCTCCATTATAAAAAAGACTGCCGTATTTTGGCAGTCTTAATCGATAAATTCAAACTCATATTCAAGAATTTTTACAATGTCACCGTCTTTTGCACCACGTGCACGAAGGGCTTCATCAATACCCATTCCGCGCATTTGACGAGCAAAGCGACGCACAGATTCATCACGTGAGAAGTCCGTCATCTTGAATGTTTTCTCAATATCGTAACCAGAGATAACAAACGTACCGTCGCTTTCACGTGTAATTTCAAATTTAACACCTTCAGTTTCAAATTTGTACATTACACTTGCTTCAGATTCGTCTACAACATCATGTACTGGGAATTCTGGTGTTGTTTCCACTAAGTTTGCTACTTCAAATAATAGATCACGAACACCTTGTTTTGTTACTGCAGAGATTGGGAAGATTTGAACTTCGTCTCCTACTTTCTCTTTAAATGCTTGTAAGTTTTCTTCTGCATCTGGCATATCCATTTTGTTTGCAACAACAACTTGTGGACGCTCTGTTAAACGCAGATTGTACTCTTTTAATTCAGCATTGATTGTTACATAATCCTCATATGGATCACGGCCTTCTAAACCAGACATATCAATCACATGCACGATAACACGTGTACGTTCAATATGACGTAAAAATTGATGTCCAAGTCCAACGCCCTCATGTGCTCCTTCGATTAATCCAGGAAGGTCAGCCATAACGAAGCTGCGGTTATCACCAGTTTCAACAACACCAAGATTTGGAACGATTGTTGTAAAGTGATATTCTGCAATTTTCGGACGTGCTGATGATACAACGGATAATAATGTTGATTTACCTACGCTTGGGAATCCAACAAGTCCAACATCCGCTAATACTTTTAATTCTAAGATTACATCACGTTCTTGACCTGGTTCCCCGTTCTCAGCGATTTCTGGCGCTGGGTTCGTTGGAGTAGCAAAGCGTGAGTTACCACGGCCACCACGACCGCCTCTTGCGATAACTGCCGATTGCTCATGCGTTACTAAATCCGCAAGAATTTGACCCGTTTTTTCATCTTTTACAACTGTTCCTGGTGGAACTTTTACGATTAAATCGTCAGCTTTACGACCATGTTGACCTTTGCTCATCCCGTGTTGACCGCGATCAGCTTTGAAATGACGTTGGTAACGGAAATCCATTAATGTACGTAAGCCTTCGTCAACAACGAAAACAACGTCTGCACCTTTACCGCCATCGCCACCTGCTGGGCCACCCTTCGGAACATACTTCTCACGACGATACGCAACCATTCCGTTTCCACCGTCGCCGCCTTTTACATATATCTTGACCTGATCTACAAACATTATTTCACCACACTTTTTTCAATTGGTTGTAATATAACCGAGACTTCATCATCTCGCACTGTATAAGAAATGGAATACCATTTATTGCTTTGGTTCGTAAGCCACGTTTGTAGTTCGTCTACATTCGTTAGCTTACCACGAAAATCAAAAAAGAAACGAGCATTCTCCGCGTTACATTCAATTGTGATACAAACATAATTTTCAACATAAACGTCTAAACTATGCTGAAGTATTGAGAAAAATTGATTCGTCCATGTACATACAGCCTCATCGACATGAGATAAGTTATGTAGTTCTCCTAATACTTCGTACTCCAATAAGCACGGTTGCTGTTTCCAATTATATGTTAAAATCCACTCTGAAAATAGAGGCATCGATAGCTCCATCAGATAGGATTCTTGTCTCGCTTCTTGGACAAAACGATCGATGAGCCCATGAATCTCTTCCACTCTTCCAAGTGAAAGGTTTCCTTTAATCATCTGCATACGATTGAGCCAATCATGTCTTGAATGACGCAATGCATCTATAATTGTCCATTTTTTATTCATCCAGATACTCCTTAATATAGAAAAACTCTAACCTGCACCCAGGTTAGAGTTTTCCGTGAGTTTCTTATGCTTCTTGAGCAACAGGATATACGCTCACTTGTTTGCGGTCACGGCCAAGACGCTCGAAGCGTACTACGCCGTCAACTTTCGCGTATAAAGTGTCATCGCCACCACGACCAACGTTAACACCTGGATAAATTTTTGTACCGCGTTGACGGTAAAGAATTGAACCACCTGAAACCATTTGACCATCTGCGCGTTTAGCACCAAGACGTTTTGACTGAGAGTCACGACCGTTCTTTGTACTACCTACACCTTTCTTAGATGCGAAAAACTGAAGATCTAATCTTAACATACGTTACACCTCCTGCACTTTTTCTATTAAACGGATATACTTTCCGTAATCAAGTTCGATCGTCTTAAGCGAAACAACTAATCCTTCTAAAAGTGTTTGTGCTTTTTCCATTGTATGAGTGTCTAAATCATTAGGCAATTCATACGTTAAGAATCCGCCATCACTTCCGAGTTCAATAGTTGCCTGCACATTACAAAGTACTTCCACTGCATTTATAGATCCGAACACAACCGCTGTTGTTCCGGCACAAACAAGATCTTGTCCGTGCGGCGCATAATCGGCATGCCCAGTCATTTTAAATGATTGGATACTTCCTAATTTCGTGCGACTTATCGTAATCTTAATCATCTTAACCAGAATTAAGCGTTGATTGCTTCAACAACTAGCTTAGTGTAAGGTTGACGATGACCTTGTTTCTTACGATTGTTCTTTTTCGCTTTGTATTTGAAAACGATGATTTTCTTAGCACGACCGTGTTTTTCAACTTTCGCAGTAACTGTTGCACCTTCTACAACTGGGCTACCAACTTTCACGTTTTCGCCACCAACGAAAAGAACTTTGTCAAAAGTAACAGTTTCACCAGCTTCAACATCTAATTTTTCAATGTAGATTTCTTGACCAGCTTCAACTTTGATTTGTTTTCCACCTGTTTCGATAATTGCGTACATACTTGCACCTCCTCATAATTACTAAGACTCGCCAAAACGAGGTAGACATAGAATGTCTTTTGAGAACCTGTCTTGTGCGGTTGTAGCATATAGCAGTTTAGGTGCTATAAACTATAACATAGAGATGTTATCATGAAACATAGACGATTGTCAATAAATGTTCTGCTAACTATTTTTTTCGCTCCATAATTTCTTGCTTCGTTCCAAACCGAACGATTGCATATTTCTCCACTTCTTCATCCTTGAAATAAATTTGAAACGGTATATTTTTTTGTAATTCTTTTTGTAAAAATATTTTTTGTACTCCTGCTCTTGCTGCAATTAACACAGCTTCATCCTCTACACTACTATATGTAATAAGCTCTCTTTCCAGCTCGTATGCAATAGTTTCATCGGAAATAACATGCCCTTTCGTTTTGCACTGCGAACAATCTTCTAGTAATACATCACGCAGGGAGTGTTTCTTACGCTTACGTGTCATTTCTAAAATACCGAGCTCTGTAAATCCGAGAACACGTGTATATGTACGATCCCTTTGAAGTGAAGAAATGAGTTTCTCTCTTACTTTTTCCCTATCTTCTTGTTTTTTCATATTAATAAAATCAATTAAAATCATACCACCAATATCACGCAGCCTTAATTGGCGAGCAATTTCTTGCGCAGCTATTTCATTCGTCCGTAATACCGTATCTTGCAAATTCTGCTTTCCAGTAAATTTACCAGTGTTCACATCAATTACCGTCATTGTCTCCATTTGTTCAATAATTAAATAAGAACCATTTGATAGCCACACTATTTTTTGTAGTGCTTTTTCAATTTCACGTTCTACACCATAGTGACTGAACATAGAAGTTTTTTCATTGTAAAACGAAACCTTCTCTTTCCCTACTTTCTCTTGCAATTCCAGTACTATACTACGTGTATCTACAATTACTTTTTCAATTGTTTCAATCGGATTTTCTTTAAATAAACGGTCTAAAAACGTTGCTGGGCGATGGAGTAATACCGGTGCCCTTCCATGATCTTCTTTTCTTTTTAATTCCTTAAACAGATTTTGAAAATGTTGCATTTCAATCTGCACTTCATCTATTGCACCTTTATCACAAGCTGAGCGAAAAATATATCCCCCGCTTCCTTCTAATTGAATTTCAAGCAATTGTTGTCGTTTTTTATTATTTTTTATTTTCCGGGAAACAGCACGCATCTCATCATAAGGCATATAAACGACATATTTCCCGGTAAATTCTACATTCGCTGTTAATTTTGGGCCTTTTGCATCAATTGCTTCTTTTACCACTTGTACCAGCAGAGCTTGTCCTTCATGTACTCGGTATGATGATGGCACATCGTCATAGGAGAGATATGCATGTTTTTCTAAACCAATATTTACGAAGGCTGCATTCATCCCGGCAATCGTTCGCACTACACGTCCTAAATAAATATGCCCAACAATCTCTTGCACTTGATTTCGTTGCCATAAAAGTTCGACAATCTCTTGTTTTTCCTCTACAGCAACTCGTTTTTCCGAACCAGTGTAGTTGATGTATAACGTTTTCAAAATACTTTCCTCACTTTTTCATTTTCTTTTCTTCTTACAATATAAAAGGTTAGTGTCCTCGTCAACACTAACCGATTAACTCTTCTACAGATGAGGTTGTTCGTTTTTCGGTAAAATAAGCATAAAGCAATTCATTTTCGTCTAATGTATAATGTTCCTTATATTTTCCATGAACAATAATCGAGTGCTTATACCCTCTCCGGAACTTTGTGAAAATCGTGTATAATTGATCCTCCGTTCGCACCTCAATGGGAGCGATTTTTTCAATATCACGCTTGTTTCCATAATAACGTTCTAATAAAAAACGTATAAACGCATAACGCCGTTGCTTCCATTCTTGATATAGAGAAATCGCTAAAAATAAAAGAAGCATCCACATCATAATACTATTGCTATTCCAAAGAAGTTGCCATCCTAATATCACACTAAAAAAAACACATGATATTTTCATCATTTTCTCATGCGCTTGTAAATAAGGGAATTGGCGCGACAAAACATTAAACAATACTTTCCCACCATCTAGTGGCCAAATTGGAAGTAAATTAAACCCTAAAATAATTAAATTGTTCCATACAAAATAATGATACAGTTCCTCGCTAAACCATCCTATCCTAACTAAGACGTAAGCTAGCCCAATCATCCATACATGTTGAATAGGTCCCGCTATTACAACGATTAATTCTTCCTTTAATGGCTTATTCCCATGTTCCTCAAGCTCCGCCACCCCGCCAAACGGTAAAAGTTGTATTTGCTTGATTCTCCATTTATAATAAGCTGCTGCGAAGGCGTGCCCAAGTTCATGAATCAAAACGATACAAAATAAAAGTAGTAATTCTTTAAAACGCGCCGTCAAAACTCCAATCGCTATAATTCCCCAAAACAACGGATGCACTGTAATTTTTGACAATACTTCACTATATTTATTCAAATGAAATCACCTGAATCGGATCAATAAATTTTTCATTCTTTTTGATCGCAAAATAGAATTTGCCATTTTTGTTATCCGCATTACTCTCAACTGTTCCAATCTTTTGTTTCTTTTCAACATAATCATATAATTTTACAGATGTCTCCCCTAAATTTCCATACCATGATTCCGTGCCATCTGCATGTTGGATCTCAACTATATTCCCAAATCCCTCTTTCTTACCGGCGAAAATGACAACTCCTTCATTTACAGATTCAACAGCTGTATTCACAGCTGTTTGCACAAATACACCTTGGCCATCTTTTTGAAATTTTTGCATGACTTTCCCCGAAGCTGGAACTGCATAATCTTTTTGCTGCACTGGTTGCTTCTTTTCATTCGCAGGTAGAAAAGCAAGTGGTTTTCCAAATTGATCTTCGTACCATTTTGATACAGTAGCAAACTGAAATTCTTCTTGCATAACTTGTTTTACAACCGTTCTTGCTCCATCCAAAGAAGCTGGTGCATTTTTAAATAATATAGCTACCGAGAGAACAAGAATCGTCGCTAATAAAAATTTAAATAAAAATACTTCCTTTCGAAAAAAAGGATACACCTCTTTTTCACCCTCTTCAATCAAAATTGTTTCCTCATCCAAGTTCTCTTCAGAAAAATATCGTTCTTCCTCGAGCCTCTCTTTCTCTTCCCTTCTCTTCGCAATCCGTTTTTTAATATCTTCTACCCGTCTATTCCTCATTCTGTCCCCTTCCTTTTTTACCTCATTTTTGCATCAGAAGTGAAACACTAATAATCAAAAAGTGCTCTATTTACCAAACTTTATACAGTTTGTACATATGTATGAGCCCTAGAAGGAAGATATTCATGAGAAGAAAAAAGAAAAGCACTTCGCATATATGCGAAGTGCTCTTAACGAATTCCAAAGAAATTCTTTACTTTTGTAAAAACAGATAACTTCTCTTGTTCAAACGCTTGTAAAGGTACAGATTCACCTAGCAAACGCCTTGCAATATTCCGATAAGCTAATGATGCTTTCCCACTCGGCTGCAACGCTACAGGCTCACCTGTATTTGTAGCACGAATAACTTCATCATCATCCTCGACAACTCCAAGTAGCTCAATCGAAAGTGTACGTACAATTTCATCTACATCTAACATATCCTGCTCATGTAACATATGGCTACGCACACGGTTAATAACAAGTTTTGGTGGTTCAATATCTTCTTTTTCTAAAAGCCCAATAATACGATCTGCATCACGCATAGAAGATACTTCAGGTGTCGTTACAACAATTGCTTTATCTGCACCTGCCACCGCATTTTTGAATCCCTGCTCAATACCAGCAGGACAATCAATTAATATGTAATCATAATCTTGACGTAATAGTTGTATTAACTCATCCATTTGTTCAGGAGTTACCGCTGACTTATCGCTCGTTTGTGCTGCAGGTAATAAATAAAGCTCATCAAAGCGCTTATCTTTAATCAGAGCCTGAGGTAAACGACAACGACCTTCGACGACATCAACAAGATCAAATACAATACGATTTTCTAGCCCCATTACTACGTCTAAGTTTCTTAGACCAATATCCGTATCAATTAAACATACTTTTTTTCCGGATAATGCTAAGGCTGTACCAATGTTTGCAGACGTTGTAGTTTTTCCTACTCCGCCTTTTCCAGATGTAATTACTATTGCCTCTCCCACAGCTATACAATTCCCCTTTCTAACTTTGTTAAATTAGGTCTAAGATGAGTGAGAAGTTGCAGGCGATCGACAACAATGTGATTGTTCTCATCAATATACGCACATTCTGCCGCCTCTGCTCCGTCTTCTTTCTCTTCCGGAGCCCGCATTGTCACATCACTAATTCGAAGTTGCATTGGATTCATAACAGATGCTGCAATCACAGCATCTGTATCCCCATAATATCCAGCATGCGCAATTCCTCGTAATGATCCAACGACAAAAATATTTCCTCCAGCGATAACCGTTCCGCCTGGATTGACATCCCCAATTAATAATAGGTTTCCTTCTACATGCAATACTTGACCTGAGCGAACAATTTTGGAAACAGGGACAATTTCTGTTTCTTCTTTCCATGCTTTTGCTTCAGCTTTTGTTATAACATCGCTCTCAATTGAATCTACAACAAGATTTTTTTTATTTCGAATCAAAGTGCGAAGTTCTTCTTGCTGTACCTCTGTCAAATAGCGATTGCCAACTTTAACATGTACTTCGATTAATGACCGTCCATCACCATCGTAATAGTGGGTGGAAAGTTTTTCGTCCAGTTCTTGCAGTAATTCAGAAAATGAACAGCAATCATCTAAATGTAATGTCAGTCCATCTTTTGTCCCTTTTATCGTTACATTCTGTTGCTTTTTTTCCACTAAAGTTCACCCCAACGATTCAATTCGACATAAAATCAGAAAATCCTTTTTTCTTTTTCTTCCATCGCTTTTGAAAGACGTAAAAGATATCGTCTCAGTGGGAAACAAACTAGCAATAAGAAAATTCCATTTAACAATAAAGTAGCAAGGAGACGATCTGAGAAAAAGATATGCGCTGGTACATGAATACGTCCTAGCAAAGTTAAAAATCCATATACATAATACTCTAATGCTGCAATACCCGCTAATACAATAAAAGAAACAATAAATAAGTTCAATTGTAATACTCTCATCGTACTATAAACGAGATATGCTAAGATTGGATAAGCAAATATGTATACCCCTACAAGTTCCGTATATACAGTATCAAATAAAAAACCGAATAATAGTCCGTAGTAAATACCTTGAAGAGGACTATAATATACAGTAATAAAGCATAAGACAATCATAAAGAAATGTGGCGCTGCTATACTGTCTTTCCAAAACAATGCTGTTGGAACTACAGTAGAAAACATATTTTCGAATAAAAAAACAAAAAGAAGCAGCAGAGGAAGAATTGCTCTTTTTAAAATAGCCATATCTTCTCCCCCTTACTGTTCTAACGCTGCTGAGGGCATAACTCGTTTTGTAACCATAACATGGTCCACATCATTTAAATCCGCAGCAGGTTTTACATAAGCTGTTTGTGTTAATCCATATTCATCTGGTGCAACATCTACAATTTTCCCAATTACAAGTCCTTTCGGGAAAATATCACTTAATCCTGATGTTACAACTGTTTGATCTTTTTCTACCTTTACATCAGATGGAATCTTTGTGAAAACAAGAGTTTGTTTTTCCTTGTCGTATCCTTCAATTAATCCAAAAATACGCTCTTGCCCTTCTACTACAGCAGAAATACGATTTGTTCGATTCAGTGAGCTCAATAACTCCACAGTTGATGTGAATTGAGACACACTCTTCACTCTTCCGACTAACCCTTTTGAAGTCATAACAGCCATATCCTTCTGAATTCCTTGCTGTGCACCTCTATCAATTGAAATCAAGTCATACCACTTGTCTGGATTTCGTGCAATCACTGTAGCTTGAATTGGCTTATAGTCACGAAGAGAATCTTTTTTATCAATCACTTCACGAAGTTTCGCATTATCTTTTTCCAAATCTTTTACTTTCACGGATAATTCCGCATACTTATCTAATTTTTCTTTTAGTGTTTTATTTTCTTCATACGTGCGCTTTACATCTTCTACATTCTCAAAGAATCCGGCAACATAGTTCGCTGGCTTTTGGAATACACGCTCTACAACACCGACAGTATCTTTTACAAACTGCTCTGGCCATGTTAGATTTTTTCGTTCTTTCAATGAGATTCCAATCAATGCCACGAGAAGAATAATACTAACTAGCAAAACAATTAATCTTTTGTTTAAGAAAAACTGTGGCACGTTCACACCCTCTTAATTTCATTGATTTTTATTCAGGAATATTATCGAGCTGTTTTGAAAAGGTCGATATTATCTAAAGCTTTACCTGTTCCAATCGCTACACAGTCAAGTGGATTTTCTGCAACAAGAACTGGCATTTTCGTTTCTTCACTAATTACTTTGTCCAAGTTACGAAGTAATGCACCGCCTCCAGTTAATACAATTCCACGGTCCATAATATCCGCAGCTAATTCAGGTGGCGTTTTTTCTAATGTATTTTTTACTGATTCAACAATTGCTTCTACTGTGTCTTTTAATGCATCTGCAATCTCTTCAGGTTTAATTAATACTGTTTTTGGTAAACCACTTACTAAATCACGACCACGGATTTCCATTGGTTCAACACCTTCTGGCTCGCCAGCAGATCCGATTTCCATTTTTAATGCCTCTGCTGTTCTTTCCCCGATCATTAAATTGTAGTTCTTCTTAATGTATTGAATAATAGAATCATCCATGTCATCACCAGCAACACGAACTGATTGACTTGTTACAATTCCGCCTAAAGAAATAATTGCAACTTCTGTTGTACCACCACCGATATCAACAACCATACTACCAGTTGGTTCCCAAACAGGTAAGTTTGCACCGATCGCCGCTGCAAATGGCTCCTCAATTGGATATGCATCGCGCGCACCCGCTTGGCGAGTTGCATCGATTACTGCACGTCTTTCTACAGCAGTAATACCAGATGGCACACATACCATTACATATGGCTTACGAGAGAAAAATCCATTTGATTTTTGCGCTTGTTGGATATAGTATTTCATCATTGTTGCTGTTGTTTCATAGTCAGCAATTACACCATCTTTCATTGGACGAAGAGCTACTACGTTTCCTGGTGTACGACCAATCATTTGTTTCGCATCGCCACCAACTGCAACGATTTGTTTTGTATCCGTTTGTAAAGCTACAACTGAAGGTTCACGTAAAACTACACCTTTTCCTTTTACATATACAAGAGTGTTCGCTGTTCCTAAATCAATTCCAAGATCACGAGTAAAACCACCAAATCCAAACATATTATCTATCTTCCTTTCTCATTTCACGGACTCATTTTCTTACTTTATATTTATAATAAAACAGTACGTTTTTATATTTTCTATCCTTTATTGTAAGCGAATGCCTACAAAAAACTCATAAATCACATTATAAAACAAAATAAGTAAAAAGAATAGTCTTAAATATGACCTTTTTCTTTTAAACTCACGAATTTATGGTCACCTATAATAATGTGATCAAGGACTTCAATTCCAATAATTCTCCCACATTCCACCAATCGCTTTGTTACTTCAATATCTTCACGACTCGGCGTAGGGTCTCCTGAAGGATGGTTATGCAGACATATAATAGAGGCTGCTGCACGGCGAAAAGCTTCTTTGAACACCTCACGGGGGTGCACAATTGAGGCATTTAGACTTCCAATAAACACAGTCTGACGGTGCACGATTTGATTTTTCGTATTTAAGTATAAACATGTAAACTTCTCACAAATACAAAAAATCAAAACAAAAGAGCACAGCGTGTATAAGTAGTGCTACCAACACTCTTATACCGTCCGCCTGAATGCCCAGGCAAACACTTGCTGTACCCCCATGAGTTATTTTACATCATGCAGGGTCTATTTAGCAACGTTTGTCATAAATGGCGACGTTGCTTTTTTGTTTCCACAAAGGAGACATATATAAATGAAAGAACGTATTGAAGTTATAGCAAGCGAAGAATCCTTCCACAATTTATCATCATTCACAGAAGTAGAAGAATTAAACAAAACTATACGTGCATACAGAGACATCATCCGTATGTCTATTAAGCGTACTGACGTACAATCTAAACTAATTGCACTACTTGAAATTTTAAAACGCCATAGCTGCAAATATGTAGGTGTTAGTTTCCTATGCAAAAATTCAATTGCTGACATGATGGAAGTATCTTATAAAACTGTTCAACGTTTAATGAAGAAACTTGTTGACCTGGGCATGATCAACCAGGTATCTATGAAGCGTAAAAAAGATATGCTGCAAACTGCTAATGCTATTATCATTCAATCTATTGTGGAAGAAGTGTCCGACAAGAAACTTACTAAAAGTCCTACAAAGTGTCCTACCATTAAAACAAAACCTGTTTCCTTAAAACAAAATATAAAAGATATAAACAAACGTAATAGTAATGAGAATAGCGATACAACTGAAGATAATATCAAACAAGCTGATTTTGTTGCTCATTGGGTACCAGAACGTTTTGTTTCTTTAACTAGCTCTTTTTATTCTGAATCTAAAACAATTCAAGAACTGTGGAAGGTCGTAAGACAATGTAATAGAATCGTTAACCATTTAACAGGGGATAAAGCATTTGATAAAGACCAGGAGCTTACAATTGGTGTGAAAGCTATTAAAGAGTTTGTTATGAAAATTAAATCCGGAGCAAAAATGAAGAAGGGTAAATTCGCTTATTTCAATGGGATTGTAAATAACTTAATGGACAAGTTCTATTTTGATAAGGAGTTTATGGGAGCATAATGCCTCTGACAAATACGAACAAATGTTTGATTTTTCAACGCTAACTTGGTATTATATGGCTATATATTTCATACATAAAGTGAGGGTATACATTGTGAAACCATTAACCAATAGACAAGCTCAAATACTAACTTTCATCCAAGAAAAAGTCATAGAAAACGGATATCCTCCTACTGTTAGGGAAATCTGTAAAGCAACTGGACTCGCTTCTAGTTCCACAGTACATAGACACCTAATGCATTTAGAAGAGAAAGGATATATTCACCGTGATCCATCCAAATCACGCACAATAAAGATTCTAAAAGGAGGATTTGAACATGATTACCAATCCAATAGCATTTGAAAAAGACAAATTGATTAGAGATATTTATACAAATCAAAAGCAAGTTGCTGAATTATTGTTACTACAAGATAACCAACAAGAAATTGCAAGTCTTATTTATGACTGGCATTCTCATAAAAACTTTTTTATAAATAATGCTAGCTTAACAAAAATTCCTTTGGAAGAATTAAAAGAGAAACACACACAAGTAATTGATTTACTTAAACGAGTTAAAAACCTCTAAAGTAACATTTACAGTTATTACGTAAAATTGGTATGATTTAGGTATTAATTCAAGGAGGTCTTTTCATGAGTTATGATACTGTAGCATCCCTACAACGTATGCAACAATTAGAACAAGCTCAAGCTGCAACTGGGAAACGTATAGTGTTAAAAAGAGTTTATGAATCAGATAAGATTTCTGCTCTTATTCTCGTTCTTTGTATTATTGCTATCCCAGCAACAATGTGTATATCCCTTTTAGTTGGATTAATTATCTATTACATTAGGGAATTCAAACGCACGACATACCTGGTTAAGAACGTTGCTACTGGAGAGAAATTCAGAGTCGAGAAACAAGACTTCAAACAATATAAGAGGAATTTTAATAAGAAAGAAAAACAAGTTAGAAGGATTTCTGATTTATAAAATAAAAAAGCAACTGAAAGGGTGTTGTAAAGTATGGATCCAGGTGGATGGGGATGGAGTGAACCCCTTCGAAAGAATGTGGAAAAAATAAGTAGTGATGATACGTCACAAATAAATTTAGAAGTTGGTCAAAAATTTGGACATGAACTTTATGCTTATAGATTCGAGATTACTAAAATTGAAGTTCTTGCAGAAAAACCTGACTATGCTGAATCTCTTTATAATACGGCTCATATTTTTATAACCACTTATATTCCTAAAGACTCTGAAGAAAGTGCTATAAAAATAGGAGATTATGAAATAAAACCAAAAGAAATAAATACAGGTAAATGGTTTTTAATTGAAGACTCGGAAGGATGATTATGGTGAATAACCTGACCTTAAGTGGAAAGCCCTTATCAGAAAAACTCTTATCAGAGTGGAATCCTACCAAAAATAATGGCATTAATCCATACGAAATAACATATGGAAGTTATGAGTTTATTTGGTGGATATGCTCAGAGGGACATGAATGGGGTTCTACAATTAATGAAAGATTAAAGAAAAACGAAGAATGCCCTAAATGTTTGAGATTAAAAAAGTCTGAAAAGAAAGCCGAAATCAAAGAAGAAAGACAAGTTAAAACCCTCATTGATGTAGATCCAGAGTTAGCAAAACAATGGCATCCTACTAACAATATAAAAACACCTGAGGAAGTGATTTTCGAAGAAAGTCATAGACTAAGATGGTGGCAATGCAAAAGAGGACATGAATGGGAAGAATCTATTAAAAGCAGACATACAAACAAGAGCGTTTGTCCATATTGTTCAGACAAGAAAGTCTATGATGGCAACTGTTTCGCAACGGTATATCCAGAAATAGCTAAAGAATGGTATATTTTTGAACCTGACTATTATCAAAAGTCAAAAACCCCATATGATGCGCTCTACACTACTACAGAAGAAGTGAACTGGATTTGTAAAAAAGGACATATTTGGTCAGAAAAGGCTAGTCAAAGAGTTAAAAACGGTAAAGGTTGCCGAAAGTGTGAAAAGTATCAACAATCAATAGCTTTATTAAACCCAGAGATTGCAAAAGAATGGCACCCTACAAAAAATAAAGAGATTTACCGGATTACTACTCCTGAAGAAACTTCCGCAAGATGCAATGAAAGAATTTGGTGGCTTTGTGGTGAATGCGGAAATGAATATAAAGCAATGGTAAAAGCTAGACATATAGGCGAAGCAAGATGCCCAAATTGTTATCCGCCAGAAATAAAGGGGAGAACAACTGCTACAAAAAGAAAAGGCAAATACCATGCATACACTGATATGGAAGATAAACGTATTCTTTTTGAGAATAAATTAAGAGAAAATTTAAGTAAGAACAATTAGGAATATAATATACCAAAAAGCCGACTCAAATTAAGAGCCGGCAATTTTTTATCGAATCCATTTA
>NZ_NTRO01000034.1:0-53004 GCF_002560575.1 Bacillus sp. AFS023182
ATAATGCCGATGATGGAAAATAATCAAATGCCGAATATAATGCCGATGATGGAAGATAATCAAATGCCGCACCAAATGCCAATAATGGAAAATAATCAACCACCGCAAATGCCGATGCCATATCAACCGCAAATGATGCCACCACAAATGCCAATGTCATATCAGGCACAAATGATGCCACCACAAATGCCGATGCCATATCAACCGCAAATGATGCCACAACAGTATCCGTATTATCAAATGCCATATACACAAGGTATGCCAATCATGCCGCACCAAATGCCAATGCAACATACTTCAATGCCATATCAACCGCCAATAGATAATAGCAATCCACAAATGATGCCGGCAGAAGAAGATTGTGGATGTGGTGGAGAAAGAAATCTATACAGTCCACAGCCAGGTGTGCCGAATTCTCCATATTATCCAACAGCTCAAACTGCATATGCACCGCAACCAGGTGTGATGAATTATCAACAAGATCCGCCAGAGATTTTTGGAGAACCGCTTATAGAAGAAGGGGAATAGAAGGAGCTGTACTAACGATGAAAAGGTAGTGTTAGAAAATTCCTAGTGAAATATTAACAAGTGTAAAACCCTCCTTTATTACTCACTATAAAAAGGAGCTTTTCGAGAGAGAAGTTCAGGCCTAACAAGGGGGGTTTTTATATTGAGTAAAAAGATTAAAATTATTGCTGCTTCTTTGTTAGTTACCAGTGCATTAGCTGCATGTGGTACACCTAAGAATAAAAGTGCAATGGATGGACGTAATGCGAACTACAATTATGAGCGTACATCCTATTATGATACACAACCATATAGAGATAATGTAACGCGTACTGACCGCTATACAGATTATGTAACATATAGAAATGGGAATAGAGTTACAGATAATGTAAATGATCGTCGCAATGACGTTGGATATAACTATTACCGTGATGTAAATTACCATGGTCAAATTGCAAATCCTTATCCAACGCGTAACATTACAATGAACAATTCATACGTGAACAACGATGGTAAGACAGCAGAAAAAATTACAAATCGTGTTAAGGGTATGAATAATGTAGATCGAGTTTCTACTGTTGTACGAGGAAATGATGTAGTAATTGCGGTAAAACCACGTAACGCAGTAACAAACGAAACAGCAATGGCAAATGAAATTCGTCAAGCTGTTGCCGATGAAGTGAAAAATCGTAATGTGTATGTAACTGTTAAAAATGACATGTTTGATCGTGTCGATACAGTGAGTACACGTCTGCGCAATGGAACAGTAACAAATGATTTAAATCGTGATATAACAGACTTGTTCCGAGATGTTCGTGCTGATCTAACTGGTACAGTACGATAACAAAAAAAGCTTGCTTTCCTGGTATATTAATGTTATATTAGAAAAGCGATGAGCTAATTTACGTAAGACGAGAGATATGCTTAAGTGCTAAACACGCGGATGTGGCCGCCTGGTCTCTCGCCGTAAACGCATCAAGACGCCTGCTATGTGCAGGCGTCTTTCTTATTATATAACAGTAAATGACTCATGCGGGTAGGAATTACGCCTTACCTGCATTTTTTATTTTCATGAAAAATAACCGCCACTGTTATTATGGATAAAACTTCTATTTTCGGAAAAACTACAAATAGAATTTTTATTTTTCTAGAAGAGGTGAGCGGAAATGAAATTCATGATGGTTATAGTTCAGGTCATAATTGCTATGCTTTGTTTATATCATGAATCAAGTGTGATTGCTGCGTCTCCTGCATTAGAGATTACGCAAAAAGAACCTCAAGTTACGGTTTTATTAGAGCGAATGTATTTAGATGGAGAAGTAAGTGAGGAAATCTTTACTGAAAAAGTAGCGAACTTAGAACAATTTCTGCAGCAGTACAAAGAATGGCAACTTGTCGATCGTGATGATACACAAATTGTATTGCAAAAAAAGGTAGATGATATTTCACCACTACTGAAAACGAGTGGGTATTTTGGTGTTTCCAACGAAGGGATACTGCAAATTTTTAATGGTGTGCCCAAAAATGATAATGCGATTCATTCATTTTTTCAAATTGATATGAAAAAGCTAGAAAGTTATGATCGAGCAGAGTTGAAACGTGGTATTCGTATTAAGTCGAAAGAGCGTTTTGTGAAGACGATCGAGAAAATGAAGCAGTATGCAGTGCAAAATAAGAAAAACAGCAGCTCGGGATGAACTGCTGTTTTTCTTATTTGTTTTTATCTAAAATTTGTTTTGCAATTTCATCAATTAGCATATCTTTTCCGATTGGATTGAATGATTTTGTGTTAAAGACTTCATTGCTTACTTCATAAATGTGATTATTTTTTACAGCTTTGTTATCTTTCCAAACAGCGCTGTTTTTGTAGTCTGCATATACTTTATCTGCTTCGTCACCAAAGTTTACAACAAACATTTGATCAGGCTGGAATGCAACAAGACCTTCTAATGATACTTGTGCCATCGTTTGTTTTAAATCTGTACCTTTCGTGGCAGGAAGTTTTAAGTCATTAAAGAGAATGTCCCCGTACCCGAAGCTGCCATATACACGGAAGTTTTGCGGTGTTACAGCAAGAAACATAAAGTTTTCATCTTTTGTCTTCTCTTTAATCTTTTTTGATAAGGAATCAGCTTTTTTATCGTAATCTGCAATCCATTTGTCTGCTTTTTTCTCTTCATCAAATAGCTTGCTTACTTCTTTAAATTTACCACGCCAATTTTCTAAGTTTGTCTCTAGAACAACTGTTGGTGCAACTTTTGTTAATTGGTCATAAAATTTCAATTGACGGTTATTTAAAATAATTAAGTCTGGCTTTAAGGCAGTAACTGCTTCTAAATCGACTTTAGGTGCCCAGTACCAACCTACTGCTTTTACACCTTTTAGCTTTTCTTGCAAATGATCTTGGATTTTATCTTTATACGTGTTGGCAGTACCAACAGGTTTATGACCAAGAAGTAATAGTTCTTCAGAAGATCCAGATAAGTCAACAATTCTTTTTGGATTTGTTGGAATTTTAACTTCTCCTTTTGCATGTTTTACAACTTTTGTTTCCGGTTGTTCTTTTGCCTGTGATTCTTCTTTGTTAGAAGAGCAACCAACAATGGTAAAAACCACAAGAATAAGAGTAAGTAGAATAGATAAATTGCGTTTCATCTTGCATATAACCCCTTTAATTAACATTGATAATCATTATCGACTATGTAATAGTAATTTGCTGTATGTCTTTCTGTCAATATGAAAAAGTAGAAAATTTAAATATAGAACATTTGTTGGGGTAGTCTCGCTTTTCTATCGTTAAATATGTTAAAATGGAATACATGATTTAAGAGGGAGAGATCGTATTTTGTTTGAATATGTTACAGGCTATGTGGAATATGTAGGGCCAGAATATGTCGTTCTTGATCATAATGGAATTGGCTATCAAATTTTTACGCCAAATCCGTATGTATTCCAAAGAAGTAAGCAAGAAATTCGTGTATATACATATCATTATGTGAGAGAAGATATAATGGCGCTTTATGGATTTAAGACACGTGAAGAGCGTTTATTATTTACAAAACTTTTAGGTGTATCAGGAATCGGACCAAAAGGTGCGCTTGCCATTTTAGCTTCGGGTCAAACGGGGCAGGTTGTGCAAGCAATTGAACATGAGGATGAAAAATTCTTAGTGAAATTCCCGGGAGTTGGAAAGAAAACGGCTCGTCAAATGATTTTAGACTTAAAAGGAAAATTAGCAGATGTTGTACCAGATGCATTTGTTGATCTATTCTCAGATGTAGAACGTTTCGATGAGAAGAACGGATCATCCGCTGAGCTAGATGAAGCGCTGGAAGCACTGCGTGCACTTGGTTATGCAGAACGAGAAGTGAATCGCGTTGTGCCAGAGTTATTAAAAGAATCGCTTACTACGGATCAATATATTAAAAAGGCACTTAGTCTTTTACTAAATGGTAAGAGGTGAGTAGAATGGACGAACGTCTCCTCTCAGGAGAATCGGCATATGAAGATGCGGATTTAGAATATTCGTTACGGCCACAGACGCTCCGTCAGTATATTGGCCAAGATAAGGCAAAGCATAATTTAGAAGTGTTTATTGAGGCGGCGAAAATGCGTGAGGAAACGTTAGATCACGTATTACTATACGGACCGCCAGGACTTGGTAAAACGACGCTTGCAAATATTATCACTAATGAAATGGGTGTTAATATTCGAACAACATCAGGTCCAGCAATTGAGCGTCCGGGAGATTTAGCGGCAGTGCTCACGGCGCTTCAACCTGGCGATGTATTATTTATTGATGAAATTCATCGTTTGCATAGGTCAATTGAAGAGGTATTATATCCAGCAATGGAAGATTTCTGTCTTGATATTGTCATCGGTAAAGGTCCGAGCGCACGATCTGTACGCCTTGATTTACCTCCGTTTACGCTAGTTGGTGCAACCACGCGGGCTGGTGCGTTATCAGCGCCGCTTCGTGACCGTTTTGGTGTGTTATCACGATTAGAGTATTATACAGTAGATCAATTGTCAGCGATTGTAGAGCGCACAGCAGAGGTGTTTGAAGTTGAAATCGATTCATTAGCTGCTTTAGAGATCGCAAGGCGTGCACGTGGTACACCGCGTATTGCAAACCGTTTACTAAGACGTGTACGTGACTTCGCGCAAGTTCGAAGTGACGGAACAATTGCGATGGAAATTACCCAAATGGCATTAGAGCTCTTACAAGTCGATAAATTAGGGCTTGATCATATCGATCATAAGCTACTGCTTGGCATTATTGAAAAATTCCGCGGTGGTCCAGTTGGATTAGAAACGGTCTCAGCGACAATTGGGGAAGAGTCTACGACGATTGAAGATGTGTATGAACCATATTTACTGCAAATTGGTTTTTTACAACGAACGCCAAGAGGACGAATTGTAACGCCACTTGCGTATGAACATTTCGGAATGGAGATGCCTGGAGTATGACGGATATGCCAAAGCTGCTTATTACAGCTGGTATTCTTCTCATTGTCGTGGGAGTAGCTTGGAAGTTTATCGGAAGGCTTCCAGGCGATATTTTTGTGAAAAAAGGAAACGTTACCTTTTATTTTCCGATCATTACATGTATTGTGTTAAGTATTGTATTATCTTTTATTATGTATATAATAAATCGATTTAAATAGAAATAGGTGGATATAGTTATGGATATTAATCTGTTTGATTTTCATTTACCGGAAGAACTTATTGCACAAACGCCTCTTGAAGACCGTGAAACATCAAGATTAATGGTGTTAGACCGTGAAACCGGTGATATCGAGCATAAGCATTTTACGGACATTCTTTCTTATTTACATGAGGGCGATTGTTTAGTATTAAATGAAACGAAAGTTATGCCTGCTCGTTTGCATGGTGTGAAAGAAGATACAGGTGCACATATTGAAGTGCTCCTTTTAAAACAAGAAGATGGAGATAAATGGGAAACACTTGTAAAGCCAGCTAAACGTGTAAAAGAAGGAACTGTCATTTCTTTTGGTGAAGGAAAGTTAAAAGCAACTTGCACAGGAACAGCTGATCAAGGTGGCCGTCAGCTAGAGTTTTCGTATGACGGTATCTTTTATGAAATTTTGGATGAACTTGGAGAAATGCCGCTTCCTCCATATATTAAAGAAACACTAGAAGATCGTGACCGTTATCAAACGGTATATGCGAAGGAAATTGGTTCTGCAGCAGCGCCGACAGCTGGACTTCATTTTACAGAAGAGTTATTAGAGAAATTAAAGCAAAAAGGTGTTCATTTAGCATTTATTACGCTTCATGTTGGTCTTGGTACATTTAGACCAGTTTCAGCCGATACAATTGAAGAACACCATATGCATGCGGAGTATTACCATATGTCAGAAGAAACGGCAGATTTGTTAAACCGTGTGAAGGAGAGTGGCGGTCGTATTATTACTGTTGGTACAACGTCAACACGTACGCTAGAAACAATTGCTACAGATCATGATGGTAAGCTTTGTGCAGCATCTGGATGGACGGATATTTTTATGTATCCAGGATATGAATTTAAAGCAATTGATGGTTTAATTACAAACTTCCATTTGCCGAAGTCAACATTAATTATGCTTGTGAGTGCATTTGCAAATAGAGAAGATGTACTTCATGCTTATAATGAAGCAGTAAAAGAAAAATACCGTTTCTTTAGCTTTGGTGATGCGATGTTCGTTGCATCTCATGCTAAAGTGAAAGATAAATAAAAAGGAGTAAATCTATGACAGCAATTCGTTATGAATTTATTAAAACATGTAAACAAACGGGTGCGCGTTTAGGCCGCGTTCATACACCGCATGGCTCATTTGATACACCAACATTTATGCCAGTTGGTACACTTGCGACAGTAAAAACAATGTCACCAGAAGAGTTAAAGGCGATGGATTCTGGTATTATTTTAAGTAATACGTATCATTTATGGCTTCGTCCAGGTCACGAAATTGTTCGTGAGGCAGGCGGATTACATAAATTTATGAACTGGGATCGTGCCATCTTAACAGATTCTGGTGGTTTCCAAGTGTTTAGTTTAAGTGACTTCCGTCGTATTGAAGAAGAGGGCGTTCATTTCCGTAATCACTTAAATGGAGACAAATTATTCTTATCACCAGAAAAAGCGATGGAAATTCAAAATGCATTAGGTTCAGATATTATGATGGCATTTGATGAGTGCCCGCCGTTCCCTGCTACGTTTGAATATATGAAAAAGTCTGTAGAGCGTACAAGCCGCTGGGCGGAGCGCTGTTTAAAAGCTCATGAGCGTCCACAAGATCAAGGTTTATTTGGGATTGTACAGGGCGGAGAGTTTGAAGAACTTCGTCGCCAGAGCGCGAAAGATCTTGTTTCAATGGATTTCCCAGGGTATGCAGTAGGTGGGTTATCAGTTGGAGAACCAAAAGATATTATGAATCGTGTTCTTGAATTTACAACACCGCTTCTACCAGACAATAAACCACGTTATTTAATGGGAGTAGGTTCTCCTGACTCATTAATTGATGGTGCAATCCGTGGTATCGACATGTTTGACTGTGTACTTCCAACTCGTATTGCTCGAAATGGTACATGTATGACAAGTGAGGGGCGTCTCGTTGTGAAAAACGCGAAGTTTGCAAGAGACTTCGGTCCACTTGATCCAAATTGTGATTGTTACACATGTAAAAACTACTCTCGTGCGTACATTCGTCACTTAATGAAATGTGATGAAACTTTCGGAATTCGTTTAACGTCTTATCACAATCTTCATTTTCTGTTAAACTTAATGGAGCAGGTGAGACAAGCCATTCGTGAAGATCGTCTTGGTGATTTCCGTGAAGAGTTCTTTGAACAGTATGGCTTTAATAAACCGAATGCTAAAAACTTCTAATACATATAATTAAAGGAGGAACAAAAAATGAATCCAGGTATGATGAATATTATCATGATCGTTGCGATGTTTGCGATTTTCTATTTCTTATTAATTCGCCCGCAACAAAAGCGTCAAAAGGCAGTAGCTCAAATGCAAAGTGAACTAAAAAAAGGTGATGCTATCGTAACAATCGGTGGCTTACATGGTACAATTGAGTCAGTAGATGACACTAAGATTGTTGTTAAATCTGGTGGTTCACATTTAACATTTGATCGCAATGCAATTCGTGAAGTTGTGAAAAATTAACAAGTAGAAGCCCTGCATTTGCAGGGCTTTTTTTAATTGGTACGTTTCGTCATGTTAACGCCAAATATGCCCCCAAGTGTACTTGCCCCCATTAGTCCAAGTTGATAGAGAAGTTGTGAATTGGATAAAGCGTGAGAAAAACCTAAGTAGTTAACAAGAAAAACAAGAATCGTAAAGGTAAGTCCGGTTGTGAATCCGACGAACCAGCCTTTTCCTTGCGCTTTTTTTCCAGCGATAAATCCGGATATAAGCATAGAAAGAAGAGCGAGTATGAAAAGGGCTATAGCTAATGTACCTTCATTGATATTTGTGAATTTTAATAAAAGAGCAATCACCATACTTGTAATAGAGGCGAGTAGTAATAAAGTGATAATACCAAAGCCGATTGCTATAGATAATTTTTTCGTTCCATCCATTATGCATTCCCCCCTTTTAATACAAGCATATTTCCATTTTAGATAAGTTAGACTAGTTTCTTTTTTGCTGGTTAAACTACGTCATAGAAGAAAAGTACAGAAAGGGGATTAAAGATGGAGCTATGGGGAATTGCTTTTCGAACAGTTCTATTGTATTTCGTTATGGTACTTATTTTTCGTGTTATGGGAAAACGTGAAATTGGTGAACTGAGTATTTTGGATTTGGTTGTTTTCATTATGTTAGGTGAACTTGCTGTATTAGGAATTATAGATGTTGATCGTCCTGTATGGGATCAAATTATTCCTATGGTAGTAATTGTGATTATTCAAATGGTGTTAGCGTACGCTTCTCTGAAAAGTGGAAAGATCCGTCATTTAATAGATGGCGAACCAGCTATTATTGTTCGGAGAGGTAAAATTGATGAAAAACAAATGAGAAAGCAACGTTATAATATAGATGATTTATTAATGCAATTAAGAGAAGAAGGTATTGGTGATATTCGTGACGTCGAATATGCTATTTTGGAAGCTTCAGGGAAATTATCTGTATTTCATAAACAAAAGAGTAAAAATAATAAGAATGATACACCTATTTTTTCATTTCCACTGATTATTGATGGGGAGATACAACAATCACATTTGCATATGATTGAACAGTCAGAAGGGTGGCTTGTGGGGAAATTAAAAAAGATAGGATACAAAGATATAACAGGAATTTCGTATTGTAGCTTTCAAAATGGGGAATTTTTTGTGGATTTAAAAGATAAATAAGAAGCTTGCCGTTTTAAAATGGCAAGCTTTTAATCTGCATGGTTATTTCAAAAATAATAGTTTTCGGAGTAATGGAAGACGCTGTAGCTCATCTTTACGAATGAGTTTGAAAATGAGAAGAAACAGTGTATAAAGTATAGTGGTTAACGTAATCTCCCATAATGTTTGTATAGCAAGTGAATGTGAAAAAATAATATATTTATGAAGATAGAATCCAAAAGCTCCTGCAATGATTATCGTGATGCCTCCATATATATAATCCTTTATGTAAATAGTGAAGGTGATTTTTTTCAGGACTGTTGCGTAGTGAAGGAATGTCACGGTCACAATGTTAGCAGCAATCGCAAGTGCTACCCCCATCATTTGAAATTCAGGACGTGAAGCGAGTAAGAAAATAACGAGTAATTTTACAATAGCTCCGATAAATGTATTCATCATCGCGGCACGTGCTAAATTTAAAGCTTGTAAAACAGATGTAAGGGGACTTTGAAAGTAGTGAAATAAAAAACAAGGCGCAAGTAATTGAATGAATGCAGTTGCGCTATCTGAACCGTACATGAGAGTTAAAACAGGTGAAGCAAATACATAAAGAATAACGACTGACCAGCCTCCTGTAATGAGAGAAATACGAAGTGCCTGTTGCAGACGATGTTCTACTAATCGATATTGTTTTTTTGCCATTGCTTCACTAATAGAGGGTACGAGTGCCGTAGAAAGAGCGTATGTAATAAAAGCAGGCAGTGATAAAAGTGGAAACGCATAGCCATTTAATATACCGTATTGCTGCGTGGCGACTGAAGCTGCTACACCAGCAATGGCTAGGCTTTGCATAACGACAATTGGTTCGAAAAAATAAGAGACCGATCCAATTAAGCGACTCCCTGTAGTTGGAAGTGCAATTTCCATAAGCGAATGAAATGTATTTTTACTTTGCTTGACTGTACTAACAAAACCAGAACGTATTGAAAGGTGCTTTTCACGCTGGAATAAAGTGAGTAAAAATAATAAAGAGGCTACCTCACCAAGAACAGCTGATAACATTGCGCCTGCCGCAGCGTATTCAACACCATAAGGTAAAAACAATCGAATACATACGGCGATAATAGTAATCCGGACTACTTGTTCTAACACTTGTGCATATGCACTAGGTTTCATATTTTGTTTTCCTTGGAAATAACCGCGCAAAACAGATGAAACTGCAATGACAGGAACGACAGGTAAAATGGCCATCAGCGGATAGTAGGTTCTTTTATCCGTTAATAAAGTTTCAGCTAAAATAGGAGTTAGAAGCATGATTGCGATTGTTAAGATAATACTAATAACGGATGTAACGGCTAAAGATACTGTTAATATATTCTTTACTTTTTGTTTATCGTTTACTGCTTCCGCCTCTGCAACGAATTTTGCAATAGCAACAGGAAGTCCGATTTGTGTTAATGTAATTGCTAAAATAAAAGTGGGGACAGCCATCATATAAAGACCGACGCCTTCTTCTCCTAAAATACGTGCCATTACAATTCGGTTTATGAACCCGAGAATTTTTGTAATAAAACCAGCTAGCATTAAAATAAATGCACCTCGTAAAAAGCTTTGTCTCGTCATGGTTTTCTCCTACCTTCTCAAAATCAATGGAATGATTTACAATAATTTATATGCACGTGTGAGACAAGAATGACAAGCATTTAAGAGGAATCGCTTATGGAGTAAAACTTTTATGGGAAAGAGCAGGGCGATGAAACTCTTAAAGGCAGTTATTGCTGTCCATTAGAGCGGGATGAAAAACGACTTTTCGTGCTGAACTAAAAAGGAGATGTGATAGTATGATTGAAAAGGAAGATTTGGTAGAAGCTTACCGCGGACAGTTGCAAGTCGTTTTAGAAAGCAAATTAGAAGAATTTCAAATGATTGGCTATGACAGGGTGACGACTGAGGATATTTGGAAATGTTTAAAAAGTAAAAAGTGGAAAAAGCTAGATAGTGAAGTTAGATTGTATGAACTTGTGAATGATGTGCTAACATTAACAGCAAATGAGTATATGACATATTTAACGGTAGAAGCGTATCAAGCGCCACTTTGGTCATTTGAAGAATATGAAAATAAATAACCGGCTGTAATTGGTTTGTTCTTCCTTTTGCAGTATAATGATAGGTATTGATAAAGAGGAATGTATATGTCAGAGATTTTAAGTAAAGGAGGTAGGAAGCAGAAGTTATAATAATTTGTATCAGATATAGGTTGCGGCCCAGCGTCTAAGACGTAGAATTTGGGTTTTCCCTATATGGCTAGTAGCGTACTAGTAAAAAGTTAAAAACTCACAGAAAGGAAGCCTACTAACTAGACAAACGAATAAGCATAATGGAATGCCTGTGGATAAACAGAAATGATTAATACAGGAATTTGTCTAGCGTAAATGAATGATATGATTTATTTATGGGTTTAGTAGCAGAAAGAAGGTACATATGGCAAAGCGCAGTACGAGAATCGTCGCCTTTTTTCTCATCGTTTTATTAATCGGTGGAATTATTGGTGCGACGGGAAAAAACATAACAAAAGGAATTAGTCTTGGACTGGACCTTCGTGGTGGTTTTGAAATTTTATACGAAGTAAAGCCAGCGAAAAAGGGTGATAAAATTGATCGAGACGCACTTGTAAGTACAGTAGGTGCTCTTGAGAATCGTGTGAATGTTCTTGGTGTAAGTGAACCAAACATTCAAATTGAAGGGGAAGATCGAATTCGTGTACAGCTTGCTGGCGTACAAGATCAGCAGAAAGCACGTGAAATTTTATCTACGCAAGCGAAATTAACATTCCGTGATGTGAATGACAACCTTCTCATGGACGGAACGGATTTAAAAGGCGGGGGAGCGAAGCAAACATTTGATGAACAAGGCCGGCCAAGTGTTGGGCTTACATTGAAGAGTGCTGATAAATTCCGCGAAGTAACTGAAAAAATATCAAAAATGCCACCGCCAACGAACTTAATGGTGATTTGGCTTGATTTTGAAGAAGGTAAAGATTCTTATAAAGCAGAAGCAGCAAAACCAAATCCGAAATATTTATCAGCAGCAACAGTAAGCCAAGTGTTTAATCAAGCTGAAGTTTCTATCGTAGGTGGAAACTTTACGGTTGAAAGTGCAAAACAGCTTTCAGATTTATTAAATGCGGGTGCACTTCCTGTTGATCTAAAAGAAATGTATTCAACATCTGTCGGAGCAAAATTTGGTGAGCAAGCATTACAGCAAACGATTTTCGCTAGTGTGATCGGGATTGCTATTATTTTCTTGTTCATGCTTGTTTTCTACCGTTTACCAGGTTTAGTAGCGGTCATTATGTTAGGATTATATATTTTCATTACATTGCTTGTCTTTAACTGGATGCATGCAGTCCTGACTCTGCCAGGTATAGCGGCGCTAGTGCTCGGGGTTGGTATAGCGGTTGACGCGAATATTATTACGTATGAGCGACTGAAGGAAGAATTGCGAATTGGTAAATCGATGATGTCAGCATATCGTGCTGGTAACCATCGTTCGTTAGCGACAATTTTAGATGCCAACGTTACGACAATTGCAGCAGCTGGTGTATTATTCGTTTACGGTAATAGTTCTGTAAAAGGATTTGCGACAAGTTTAATTGTGAGTATTTTAGTTGGTTTCATTACGAACGTATTCGGTACTCGTTTCCTACTAGGATTATTGGTGAAAAGCCGTTATTTCGATAAGAAAATATCTTATTTTGGTGTGAAACAGAAAGAAATTATTCCATTGTCAAAAGGAGTAGAACATGCACCAACGAGATTTGATCGTATTAACTTTGTAAATATCGGTCATAAATTCTTCTTGTTCTCAATTGTAGTTGTTATTGCAGGTGCAATTATACTACCAATTTTCAAAATGAACCTTGGAATTGACTTTGCGAGTGGTACACGTATGGACTTGCAGTCAAAACAAGCGATTAGTGTAGATCAAGTTCAAAAAGATTTACATGAGTTAAAAATTGATGTGAAAAAAGAGGACATTGTACCAACAGGGGATGACAATAAAGGATTTGCTGTTCGTACAATTGGTGTTTTATCGAAAGATGAAATTGCAAAGGCAAAAACATTCTTCCACGATAAATACGGTACAGAACCAAATGTAAGTACAGTTTCTCCAACAATCGGGAAAGAGATTGCACGAAATGCATTTATCGCAGTTATGATTGCTTCGGCGGTTATCATCTTATACGTGAGTATTCGTTTCCGCTTCACATACGCATTATCTGCGGTAATCGCATTGTTGCATGATGCGTTTGTTATGATTGTGATGTTCAGTATCTTACAATTGGAAGTAGATTTAACGTTTATCGCAGCGGTATTAACAATCATTGGTTATTCAATCAATGACTCGATTGTTACATTTGATAGAAACCGTGAGCTATATAAACAGAAAAAACGAATTCGTGATAGAAAAGACTTAGAAGAAATTGTGAACTCCAGTATTCGTCAAACAATTGGTCGTTCTATTAATACAGTTCTAACAGTGTTGTTCCCAGTTATTGCATTGCTTATTTTCGGTAGTGAATCACTGCGAAACTTCTCACTTGCATTAATGATTGGACTAGTTGTAGGTACGTATTCTTCTATCTTTGTTGCTTCGCAAATTTGGCTAATGCTTGAAAATCGCCGATTAAAAAAGGGTAAAGGTAAGAAGAAAGTAGAAACAGGAGTATCTGAACCACAAGTGTAAAAACTAAAATCAACATAGAAAAGACGATGCCTCTTCACTTTGGGGGCATCTCTTTTTCGTTTGCGGATACAATAAAGTGACACTTCCTTAGCGTTTTTTGCTAAAGGGTAGCAGAGTCGATCGTGGAGAAATTGGAAGGAAGTGATATCTCTGCTATTATTTTTTGTTACAATAAAAAGGTATTTTGAGAAAAGAAAGGATTTCGATTATGGAAAAAGATGAACGTTTTAAACAGGCGGAGTTTGGTGCCATTGTTGGAATCGTTGGTAATATTGTATTAGCGATTGTTAAAGCAGTAATCGGATATATTGGGAACAGTAAGGCACTTTTAGCGGATGCGGTTCATTCAGCATCGGATGTAGTTGGTTCGTTAGCTGTATTTTTCGGCTTGCGTGCAGCCAAACAACCGCCTGATGAAGATCATCCTTATGGCCACGGAAAAGCGGAATCGATTTCAGCTATCATTGTTGCAGTTTTATTATTTATTGTCGGAATCGAAATTGCCGTTTCTTCTATAAAGGCTTTTACACAAGAACTTGAACCGCCAAAAGGAATTACGATTTTTGCGGTTATTCTTTCCATTGTGGTGAAAGAAGGGATGTTTCGGTATAAGTATCGATTAGGGAAACGGGTAAACAGTGATGCAATTATCGCAAATGCATATGAGCACCGTTCAGATGTATTTTCTTCAATTGCAGCCTTAATCGGGATTGGTGCAGCGATTATCGGAAATAAATTAGGTTTAGATTGGCTCGTTTACGCCGATCCTGTTGCAGGATTATTTGTTTCACTTCTTGTTGTGAAGATGGCCTGGGATATTGGCAAAGATGCAATCCATACAACGTTAGATCATGTTCTTCATGAAGAAGATGTTATTCCACTAAGGGAGTCAGTTCTTCAAGTAGAAGGTGTTAAAAAAATTGGTTCGTTATACGCAAGAGAGCACGGTCATTATGTGATTGTGGATATTAAAGTGTCTGTAGATCCATATATCACAGTGGAAGAGGGACATCGCATCGGAAAACATGTAAAAGAGGTATTAATGAAACAAGATAATGTACAAAATGTTTTTGTACATATAAATCCGTATTCACCGGATTAAATTTATTTTGCTTCCATAAGGGAGTAGATATTTATTTGATTATAGAGATATTCAATCGTAGTTTGCGTGATATTGTCACCCCTTAATCTGTCTTGTATAATAGACAGGTTAAGGGGTGATTTCGTGTTACAACCGAAGACGCGTTGGAAAGAAAAGTCATTTAATGAAGAGCAGATAAGTGAGTTGGCAAGTAAATTGCAATTATCACCGCTTGTTACTTCGTTATTCCTCGGTAGAGGCTTAGATACAGAAGATAAGATTGTGGATTTTTTAAATACAGCAGGGCAAGAATTTCACGATCCGTTTTTACTTGAAGGAATGGATCGTACGGTAGAACGTGTAAAGCAAGCCATTCAAAATGGAGAACAAATTTTAATTTTTGGTGACTACGATGCCGATGGTGTAAGTAGTACGACAGTATTATACCTTGCACTTCAAGAACTAGGTGCGGATGTTGAGTTCTATATCCCGAACCGATTTACGGAAGGGTATGGACCGAATGAAGAGGCATTTCGCTGGGCACACAGTGCGGGATTTTCTCTTATCATTACTGTTGATACAGGTATCGCAGCAGTTCATGAAGCTAAGATAGCAAAAGAGCTTGGTATGGATCTTATTATTACAGATCATCATGAGCCACCACCAGAACTTCCAGAAGCGCTTGCGATTATTCATCCGAAGCTAGAGGGCGGCGTCTATCCGTTTCATTATTTAGCGGGCGTTGGTGTTGCGTTTAAAGTAGCGCATGCATTACTTGGACGTGTACCGGAGCATTTGTTAGAAATTGCAGTGATTGGTACGGTAGCCGATTTAGTGTCACTTCATGGTGAAAATAGATTACTTGTGCAGCGTGGACTAAAACAAATGAGAATGACCAAAAATATTGGTTTGAAAGCATTGTTTAAAGTAGCAAATGTTTCACAAAGCGAGATCACGGAAGAAAGCATCGGCTTCTCAATTGCACCGCGTATTAATGCAATTGGTCGTTTAGAAGATGCGGCACCGGCTGTTCATCTTCTTTTATCAGAGGATCCAGAAGAAGCAAAAGAGCTTGCTGAAGAAATCGATGAAATGAATAAGCTTCGAAAAGATATTGTAAAACAAATTACAGAAGAGGCGATTGCAGAGGTAGAAAACAACTATCCTCCAGCGGACAATAAAGTATTAGTCATTGCGAAAGAAGGATGGAATCCAGGTGTGATAGGGATTGTTGCTTCTAAATTAGTAGAGCGTTTCTATCGTCCAACAATCGTGTTATGTATTGATCCTGAGAAGCAAACAGCAAAAGGATCTGCTCGTAGTATTGCAGGATTTGATTTGTTTGCGAACTTATCAGATTGTAGAGAATTATTACCTCACTTTGGTGGGCATCCAATGGCGGCAGGAATGACGCTTCATATGAATGATGTGGATGAACTGCGCCGTCGTTTAAATGAACAAGCAGATGCAATCTTAAAGCCTGAAGATTTTATTCCGATTACAACAGTTGATGCGATTTGCAAAGTAGAGGATGTAACGCTTTCGGCAATTGAAGAAATGCAAAAACTAGCGCCATTTGGTGTTGGAAATCCGAAGCCGCGTATTGCAGTTAGAGATGCGGAATTAGAAAGTATTCGTGCAATTGGATCTGATGGGTCTCATTTAAAAATGGCACTTCGCGGAAGACAGGCGACGTTAGATACGATTGGATTTGGATTTGGAGCTTATGCGAAAGAAATTTCTCCAATCGCTCACGTTTCTATTGTTGGTGAGGCATCAATTAATGAATGGAATAATTTCAAAAAACCACAACTCATGATTCAAGATATTGCGGTAGATGCATGGCAGTTGTTTGATTGGCGCAGCATGCGTAATGTGGAATCGAACTTATCAGAGATTCCGAAAGAACAAGTAACAATGGTATATTTTTCTGAAGAGGTATTAAATAAATTTTCTTTAGAAGAATATAAAGAACAACTTATGCATGCTTCAGAAGTCACTGAGCTAGATGGTCGCTATGTTATTTTGATGGATTTACCAAAGTCAACAGACGAATTACGCGGTTTGTTTAAGGCGGGATTTCCAGCGCGAATTTATACACTGTTTTATCAGGAGAATAATCATTTATTTAGTACAGTTCCAACAAGGGAACACTTTAAATGGTACTATTCCTTTTTACACCAAAAGGCACCATTTTCTTTAAGACAATATGGGGAACAGTTATGTCGTCATAAAGGTTGGTCAAAAGATACAGTAAATTTCATGACACAGGTGTTTTTTGAGTTAGAATTTGTTACAATAAAAGACGGTGTCATTTTTATGGCAGAAGGAATGAAAAAGCGTGATTTAATTGAATCGAACACATATCGTGAGAAAATGAACCACCTTCAATTAGAGAAAGAGTTGGTTTATAGCACATATCAGCAACTATATACATGGTTTGACACGATTCGTAATCATAAAGAAGTAGCACAGTTAGGGTAAGGGCCTTGTATTTACAGACCTTTTATATCTGAGGAGGATTCAGAAATATGGATTTCAAGCAACATATCGCAATTGTACCGGATTATCCGAAAGAAGGTATCGTTTTTAAAGATATCACACCTTTAATGAACGATGGAAAAGCATACAAAGCAGCAACAGATGAAATCGTTGCTTATGCAAAAGAAAGAAATATCGACCTTGTAGTAGGACCAGAAGCACGTGGCTTTATTATCGGTTGCCCAGTTTCTTACGCGTTAGAAGTAGGGTTTGCACCAGTTCGTAAATTAGGGAAATTACCTCGTGAAGTAATTACAGTTGACTACGGTAAAGAGTATGGAAAAGATGTTTTAACAATCCATAAAGATGCAATTAAACCAGGTCAACGCGTATTAATTACAGATGATCTATTAGCTACAGGTGGAACAATTGAAGCGACAATTAAGTTAGTTGAAGAGCTTGGTGGAATTGTAGCAGGGATTGCATTCTTAGTAGAGCTTACTTACTTGGATGGCCGCAAAATGTTAGATGGTTATGATGTATTAGTGTTAGAAAAATACTAATTATTATATAGGTAAAACTACGGTGATAGAAAAAAGTACCCGTGAATCTCTTGGAGAGGAGCGGGTACTTTTGTATAATTGTACAAAAAAGTATGGTGAAATATCAGTAAAATCTTTTCCTTTTCACAATTCACAATCATTAGGTTATAATGATAGAATAAAATTTATTCTAATGAGTAAGGGAAAAGTCAATTTTCAATAAAAGGTGATTCGATGGCAAATGAGCAAGTACTAACAGCTGAACAGGTACTCGAGAAAGCAAGTCAATATTTAGCGGACGATGATATTGAGCTGGTGGCACGTGCCTATGAATATGCACGTGATGCACATAGCGAACAATATAGAAAATCGGGCGAACCATATATTATTCACCCGATTCAAGTTGCAGGTATTTTAGTTGATTTACACATGGATCCATCTACAGTGTCGGCAGGTTTTTTGCATGATGTAGTAGAAGATACCGAGGTTACACTAGAAGATATTGAACGGGAATTTAATAAAGAAATTGCCATGCTTGTTGATGGTGTTACAAAGCTTGGGAAAATTAAATACAAATCTCATGAACAACAGCAAGCAGAGAACCATCGCAAAATGTTTATTGCAATGGCCCAAGACATTCGTGTGATTTTAATCAAATTAGCTGATCGTCTTCATAACATGCGTACGCTTAAGCATTTGCCTCAAGAAAAACAGCGTCGTATTGCAAATGAAACGTTAGAAATTTTTGCACCTTTAGCTCATAGACTCGGAATTAATACAATTAAATGGGAGCTAGAGGATACATCGCTTCGCTATTTGAATCCGCAACAATACTATCGCATTGTAAACTTAATGAAGCGGAAACGTGCAGAGCGTGAAGAATATTTAGATGAAGTCATGACGGGTATTCGTGACAAACTGAAAGAAGTAGCGATTCAACCTGATATTTCAGGACGGCCAAAACATATTTATAGTATTTATCGTAAAATGGCTCTTCAAAATAAACAATTTAATGAAATTTATGATTTGCTAGCTGTGCGCGTTGTTGTAAATAGTATTAAAGATTGCTATGCGGTATTAGGAATTATTCATACGTGCTGGAAGCCGATGCCAGGTCGTTTTAAAGATTATATTGCAATGCCGAAAGCAAACCTATACCAATCACTTCATACAACTGTGATTGGGCCGAAAGGTGATCCGCTTGAAGTGCAAATTCGTACGAAAGAAATGCATGAAATTGCGGAATACGGGATTGCTGCGCATTGGGCTTATAAAGAAGGAAAAGCAGCAGAAACAACAGGTACACTAGAGAAAAAATTAACATGGTTCCGTCAAATACTAGAGTGGCAAAATGAAGCTTCTAATGCGGAAGAATTTATGGAGTCATTAAAAATTGATTTATTCTCTGATATGGTATTCGTCTTTACACCAAAAGGAGACGTCATGGAATTACCACTAGGTTCTGTTCCAATTGACTTTGCGTACCGTGTCCATTCAGAAATAGGGAATAAAACGATTGGTGCAAAAGTAAATGGGAAAATGGTAACACTCGATTATAAATTAAAAACAGGTGATATCATTGAAATTTTAACGTCTAAACATTCTTATGGACCTAGTCAGGACTGGGTAAAGCTTGCTCAAACATCTCATGCGAAAAATAAAATCCGCCAATTTTTCAAAAAACAGCGCCGAGATGAGAATATCGAAAAAGGTCGCGAACTTGTTGAAAAAGAGGTGCGAAGCTTAGAGTACGAGATGAAAGAAGTGTTAGCACCTGACAACTTAAAACGTGTAGCTGAGAAATACAACTTTGCGAATGAAGAGGATATGTTTGCAGCGGTTGGATATAACGGAATAACAGCTTCGCAAATTGTAACGCGTTTAATGGACAAGTTCCGTAAACAGCGTGACGAAGAACAAGATGTTGTGGAAGTGAAAGAAGTTCGTAAACCGATGAAAATTCGTAAATGGGATTCGGGTGTAAAAGTAAGTGGTGCTGATAATTTATTGATCCGCTTATCAAAATGCTGTAACCCAGTTCCAGGTGACGATATTATCGGATATATTACAAAAGGTCGTGGTGTATCGATTCACCGTCGTGATTGCGTCAATGTGCATACAGAAGAGGCAAAGGAACGTTTACTAGAAGTAGAGTGGGAAGGTAGTCCAGAAAAAGAAATTGAGTATAACGTTGATATTGAAATTTCTGGCTATGATCGCCGTGGCTTGCTAAATGAAGTTCTGCAAGCTGTTACAGAAACGAAAACATATATTTCAGCTGTTTCAGGTAGAAGCGACCGCAATAAAATGGCAACGATCAATATGTCTATTTCCATTCGTAATTTACATCATTTGAAAAAGGTAGTAGAGCGTATTAAGAGAGTTCCAGAAATTTATGCAGTACGCCGCATGATGCATTAATAGGGAGTGTATAAATTATGAGAGTTGTCTTACAGCGATCAAAGGAAGCGTCTGTTACAATAGATGGTGAGATTGTAGGACAAATTCCGTTCGGTTTAACATTGCTAGTTGGAATCACGCATGAAGATACAGAACAAGATGCAACGTATATCGCTGAAAAAGTTGCAAATTTACGTATTTTTGAAGATGAGAATGGGAAGATGAATCATTCTGTACTAGACATGGATGGACAGGTTCTTTCTATTTCACAATTTACATTGTACGGGGATTGCCGTAAAGGAAGACGTCCAAACTTTATGAGTGCTGCGAAACCAGATTACGCAGAGCGCTTGTACGATTTCTTTAATGAAGAACTTCGTAAACAAGGATTGCACATAGAAACGGGAAGGTTCGGAGCAATGATGGATGTTTCTTTAATAAACGATGGTCCGGTGACCTTAATTTTGGAAAGTAAATAATAATGAAAAGAGGGGATGCGCTATCCTCTCTTTTTTATTTTTTAAAAGGGGTTTTTATAAAAAAAGAGATATATGGAAGCGGTAGTCGGTTCTCTTTCGTATTTGTGTATAACCGACTCATCAATATGGAACAATAGAAGTAAAAACATCCATGTTGATTGGGAGGGATACACGTATGCGTATGAATGAAAAAGGTCATTCTGTTACAAATGGTGCAAACCAATTATTTAACGTGAATTTTCATGAGTTTATTGCAAGAGAACAAAATAATACTTCTATGGAGCTTGCATCTGAATTTGGTATTTCATTGCAAGATGTAAAGCGTTTAAAGAAGCAGATTGAACGCTCCTAGGGCACTTGACAATCGTCCGGAACAAACGTATAGTAATTTTATATTTACATATGAAGAGAACCGATGATAGAGAAGAGTAGATTGGATACACATGAAAAGAGAAGAAATGTCCTAGGCTGAAAACATTTCTACATGATGACTGATTGAATGACACTCTGTAGGTTTCAACTTGAACGGCTTATAGGCTTAGTAGAGATTGAACGCAAATTTAAGCGTTATTAAAAAAGTGGAAGCATACGTGCTTCAATTAGGGTGGCACCACGGGTATAATACTCTCGTCCCTACTGGATAATCAGTAGAGGCGGGAGTTTTTTATTTTTAATAAGATTAAAACAATTTGAGGAGGAACTGAATATGTCTATTCAAATCCCACGCGGAACGCAAGATATTCTTCCAGGTAGTGTTGAGTTATGGCAGTATATCGAAGGGCAAGCACGCGAAATTTGCCGTCGTTACAACTATAAAGAAATTCGTACACCAATTTTTGAGCACACAGAATTATTTTTACGCGGTGTTGGTGATACAACAGATATCGTACAAAAAGAAATGTACTCATTCCAAGATCGTGGAGAGCGTAGCTTAACACTTCGTCCAGAAGGAACAGCACCTGTTGTACGTTCTTACGTTGAAAATAAAATGTACGGTGATGCGACGCAACCTACGAAATTATATTACATCGGTCAAATGTTCCGTTATGAAAGACCACAAGCAGGCCGCTATCGTCAATTCGTACAATTCGGTATCGAAGCAATCGGTAGTAACGATCCTGCAATCGATGCAGAAGTAATCGCACTTGCTGTAGAGTTTTACCGCGGTATGGGCTTAAAAAACATTAAAGTTGTTTTAAATAGTTTAGGTGATTCAGCAAGTCGTCAAGCGCACCGTGAGGCGTTAATTGCTCACTTCGAACCTCGCATTGGCGAGTTCTGTTCTGATTGCCAATCTCGTTTAGAGAAAAACCCACTTCGCATTTTAGACTGTAAGAAGGATCGTGATCATGAATTAATGGACGCGGCGCCATCTATTACAGAATACTTAAATGAAGAATCAACAGCGTACTATGAAAAAGTACAAGAACTATTAACAATGATGGGTGTTCCGTTTGAAAAAGATCCGAACCTAGTGCGTGGTTTAGATTACTATCAGCACACTGTTTTTGAAATTATGAGTGAAGCAGACGGGTTTGGCTCAATTACAACATTAAGTGGTGGCGGTCGTTATAACGGTCTTGTACAAGAAATCGGTGGTCCAGAAATGCCTGGTATCGGTTTTGCGATGAGTATTGAGCGTTTAATTATGGCATTAAAAGCTGAAAACATTGAGCTTCCAATTGAACAGAACATTGATTGCTATGTTGTAGCACTTGGGGACAAAGCGAAAGATCATGCTGCAAAAGTTGCGTTTGATCTTCGCAGGGCTGGGTTATCAGTTGAAAAGGATTATTTAGATCGTAAAATGAAAGCACAATTTAAATCAGCAGATCGTTTGAATGCGAAATTTGTAGCTGTATTAGGGGAAGATGAGCTTGATAAAGGCATCATTAACTTAAAGAACATGGCAACAGGTGAGCAAGAAGAAGTTGCATTAGATGTATTCGCTTCATACGTGGCAGAGAAATTAATATAGGGGGAACTCATAGTGGCTGAAAGAACACATGCATGTGGAAAAGTAACAGTAGAAGCAGTTGGACAAACCGTTCAATTAAAAGGTTGGGTACAGAAGCGTCGTGACTTAGGTGGATTAATTTTCATCGACTTACGTGACCGTACAGGTATTGTGCAAGTTGTATTTAACCCGGAAACATCTAAAGAAGCACTAGAGGTAGCAGAAACAATTCGTAGCGAATACGTGCTTCACGTAGAAGGAACAGTTGTTGAGCGCGCACAAGGTGCAATTAATGACAATATGGCAACTGGGCGTATTGAAGTACAAGCTACAAAAGTAAATGTACTAAATGCAGCAAAAACAACGCCAATTATTATTACAGATGATACAGATGCATCAGAAGATGTTCGTTTAAAATATCGTTATTTAGATTTGCGTCGTCCTGTTATGTATAACACATTTAAAATGCGTCATGATGTAACAAAAACAATTCGTAACTTCTTAGATTCAGAAGAATTCTTAGAAGTCGAAACACCAATCTTAACAAAGAGTACACCAGAAGGTGCACGTGACTATTTAGTACCAAGCCGTGTGCATGATGGTGAGTTTTATGCATTACCTCAATCTCCGCAGCTATTTAAACAGCTTCTTATGGTCGGTGGATTTGAGCGTTATTATCAAGTAGCACGTTGTTTCCGTGATGAAGATTTACGTGCGGACCGTCAACCAGAATTCACACAAATCGACATCGAGGCATCATTCCTAACACAAGAAGAAATTCTAGAAATGATGGAACGCATGATGACGAAAGTGATGAAGGATGCAAAAGGTGTAGAAATTAACGCTCCATTCCCTCGTATGACATATGTGGATGCAATGGCTCGATATGGTTCTGATAAGCCAGATACACGCTTTGCAATGGAGCTTACTGACCTATCTGAGTTTGCAGCAGGATGTGGATTCAAAGTATTCACAAGCGCTGTAGAAAGCGGAGGACAAGTAAAAGCAATTAATGCAAAAGGTGCAGCGAGTAAATATTCTCGTAAAGATATCGATGCATTAACTGAATTTGTAAAAGTATACGGTGCAAAAGGTTTAGCTTGGTTAAAAGTTGAAGAAGATGGCTTAAAAGGACCAATCGCGAAATTCTTCGGTGAAGAAGATGCAAGTGTATTAATGAATACATTAGAAGCAGCTGCAGGCGACTTATTATTATTCGTTGCAGATAAGAAGAGCATTGTTGCAGATAGCTTAGGCGCACTTCGTTTACGCTTAGGGAAAGAACTTGAGTTAATCGACGAAAACAAATTTAATTTCCTATGGGTAACTGATTGGCCACTTCTTGAGTATGATGAAGATGCTGATCGCTACTTCGCGGCACACCATCCATTCACAATGCCATTCCGTGAAGATGTAGAGTTACTAGAAACAGCACCAGAAAAAGCGCGTGCACAAGCATATGACCTTGTATTAAACGGTTATGAGCTTGGCGGTGGGTCACTTCGTATTTATGAGCGTGATGTACAAGAAAAAATGTTCAAAGCACTTGGATTCTCTCAAGAAGAAGCGCAAGAGCAATTTGGATTCTTATTAGAAGCGTTCGAATACGGTACACCACCACATGGTGGAATCGCATTAGGTTTAGACCGTCTTGTTATGTTACTTGCAGGCCGTACAAACCTTCGTGATACAATTGCATTCCCAAAAACAGCAAGCGCAAGTTGCTTGTTAACAGATGCGCCAAGCCCAGTTGCAGAAGCGCAGCTTGAAGAACTTAGCTTACAGTTAAACGTAAAAGAAGAGAAGTAAGAACGGAAACTAGATGGGGTATACTAACCGCATCTAGTTTTTTTTAGGGATTCTGTGTATTTTTCTTGTTAGAAAGGTATTTTTAGTAGTTGTGTAACTTTTTCTATACAAATAGTCGGAAAAACGCTAGAATACATGGTAGACCATTTTTGTAATAGGAGTGTAGAACGCATGTTACATCAATTTTCACGTAATGAATTAGCCTTCGGAAAAGAAGGCCTTGAAATATTAAAAAATAGTACAGTTGGTATTTTAGGAATTGGCGGCGTAGGCTCATTTGCAGCAGAAGCATTAGCACGTTCTGGCGTAGGACGCCTTGTATTAGTTGATAAAGACGTTGTTGATATTACAAATGTAAACCGTCAAATTCATGCATTAGTTTCTACTGTAGGACGTTCAAAAGTAGAGCTAATGAAAGAGCGTATTGCTGATATTAATCCAGATTGTGAAGTTATTGCATTAGAAATGTTCTATACAGAAGAAACGTATGAAGATTTCTTTAAGCACGGTTTAGATTTCGTAGTGGATGCATCAGACACAATTACGTTCAAAATTCATTTAATTAAACAATGCTTACGACGTAAGATTAAAATGATTTCGAGTATGGGTGCAGCAAACAAAATGGATCCAACTCGTTTCCGTATTGCGGATATTTCAAAAACACATACAGACCCAATTGCGAAAGTAATTCGTACGAAGCTTCGTAAAGAAGGGATTAAAAAGGGTGTAAAAGTTGTATTCTCTGACGAAAACCCAATTGTAATTCGCGAAGAGGTGCGTAAAGAAATCGTTCCAGATGAAAATGCAAAAATTCGTAAAGCGAAATTACCACCTTCCTCAAATGCATTCGTACCATCTGTGGCAGGCTTAATTATGGCGAGCCATGTTGTGCGTGAACGTTTAAAGAATGTAGAAGTGAAACGTGTGGGACAAGAATAATTAGGGAAAAGCGTATATTCCACTGGGAGTATGCGCTTTTTAATTTTTATATAAAAAAACTCCCCACCTTTTCATGTTAGGTGGGAAGTTCTTTAATTTTCCGCTGAATATATAATATCTAAATTCCCGTTCTGATCTGTTTTAAAAATAGGAGCAATTTGATCCTCTTGTTCATTTACTAGCACAAGTTTTCGAGCACGGTCCATAATTCTAACAAGCATTGCATAATCTTCTTCGATTGCTTGTTGTTTTTTCGTTAAAGCTGCTAGTTTGACTTCTAGTTCATCGTTTGTTTTTTGTAAGGAGACAAGCTTTGTATGCAAGTCTTCATTTTCATTTTGTATCTTTTCTAAGTGAGGATGATTGTGTTCTAAGTTTTGTAAGAATGAGATTACATCTTGCATTGTAAGAGAATGTTTATTAGAAACAGGTTCTTCGGAAAATTCAACATCAATTACGACTTTCTTTTTTTGTTTTGGTTGTAATAGTTGTTCTTTTTCTACATTTGCTTCAGAACGCTTTAACTCTTTTCTCTGCTTCTTAGCGAGCTGTACGGCGTCCTCATAATTTTGTCTGACTTCAGCATTCCAACGAAAGCCACAAGCGGCAGAAGTGCGGTTTAATTTGTCACCGACTTCATCGAACGCTTTTAGTTGTGTACTTCCTATGCGAATATGTCGTAAAACGGTTTCTGCTAAAAGGAGATCATCTTCTCCTGTCCATGCATCTTGGCGTGTTTTCATAAGCGAAACCTCCATTATGATGTCGTTTTCGCTTAGATTACCCTTTTGGTTTGCTTTTATGCGAACTTTGCAATCTTTCATATACGCTTGAAAGTGCTTGTTCAAATTTTCCAGTCGTTTTCGGTTTATAATATTGCTTATTTTTAATTTTGTCGGGTAAGTATTGTTGCTGTACCCATCCATTCGGATAATCGTGCGGATATAAGTATCCAATGCCTCTACCTAATGATTCAGCACCCTTATAGTGACTATCTTTTAAATGACTTGGTACATCGCCTGTTTGTCCATTTCGTAAGTCGTGAAGCGCAGCATCAAGCGCCTTGTATGCTGAATTTGATTTTGGAGAAAGGCAAAGTTCGATAACTGCATTGGTAAGTGGAATGCGAGCCTCTGGAAATCCGACGCGTTCTGCAGCTTCAATGGCAGCGAGCGTCCGTGGTCCAGCTTGCGGACTAGCAAGTCCAATATCTTCATATGCCATAATAAGAAGACGTCTCCCGATACTTTGTAGATCTCCAGCTTCAATAAGGCGCGCTAAATAATGAAGTGCAGCGTTCACGTCACTTCCGCGCACTGACTTTTGAAACGCTGATAAGACATCATAATGAGCATCTCCGCCTTTATCATGAACGAAGCTTTTCTTTTGTAAGCATTCTTCTGCAATCTCCAGTGTGATTTCTACCGCTTGATTATCTGTTGTAAAACTAGATAAAACAGCGAGCTCAAGGGCGTTATAAGCAGAGCGCATATCTCCACCTGATGCATTTGCAAAGTGACGAAAGGCCTCATCTGTAACAGTTACATGATATTCACCTAAACCTTTTTCTTTATTTTCAAGCGCTCGTTTTAGACCAATTAAAATATCATCTTCTGTTAGTGCGTGTAGTTCAAAGATTTGACAACGGCTACGGATAGCGGAGTTAATTGCATGGAATGGGTTGCTTGTTGTTGCACCAATCAATGTAAGAAGCCCGCTTTCTAAATGTGGTAAGAGAAAGTCTTGTTTTACTTTATCTAAGCGGTGGACCTCATCTAAAATTAAAACAAGGTGGCGGTGCATCTTTGCTTCTTGCACGACAACTTCCATATCTTTTTTATTGTGAGTCACTGCATTCAATAGGCGGAACGGCGTCCCTGTACTGCCAGCGATTGCGCTAGCAATTGATGTTTTTCCTGTGCCGGGTGGACCATACAAAATCATCGATTGAAAATGGTTTGCCTGCACCATTCGCCATAAAATTTTCCCTTCACCAACTAAATGCTGCTGTCCGATTATTTCTGTAATGTTTACCGGGCGCATTCGATGTGCGAGTGGTTGTTTCATCATGACCGTCTCCCTTAATGTATAATCTTATTCTATGGTATCATCTTTTTCGTGAAAAACTGAAATGTGATGCAATTTTATATAAGGAGTCTTGATTAATATTTTTAATTTTCTCTTTATTGTAATAATTTCCGAGTTTTTCAATGTGATTTTGTGTTATGATTTTGAATACACAAGTTGAAATTTCTTATAATACTATATTATGCTATAATTTCATAGGATTTTGATTTTTATATTGTGTTCTTCTTACGAATAAAGATTTAACTAATAGAAGTGAATTTTTGAAAAGAGGTGCGAAATAGATGAAAATTTCAACAAAAGGCCGTTATGGCTTAACAATTATGATCGATCTTGCGAAAAAGTTTGGTGAAGGCCCAATTTCTTTAAAATCAATTGCGCAGGCACATGACCTATCTGAACATTACTTAGAGCAATTAATCTCTCCACTTCGTAACGCTCGTCTTGTAAAAAGTACGCGAGGTGCATATGGTGGTTATGTATTATCGGATCAACCAGTCAACATTACAGCAGGCGATGTTATTAGAGTTTTAGAAGGTCCGATTAGCGTTGTTGAAATGATAGAAGAGGAAGAACCAGCACAGCGTCAGTTATGGATGCGTGTTCGTGATGCGGTACAAGAAGTATTAGATAGTACAACTTTAGAAGATTTAGTACGCTATGAAGAAGAAAATCATGGGGGTTATATGTTTTACATTTAATTCCTTGTGAAACGATTTGGAAAGAAGGAGATCTGATGGAACGCATTTACTTAGATCATGCTGCGACATCTCCGGCTCACCCAGAAGTAGTCGAAAAGATGATTCCATATATGACAGAAATATTTGGTAATCCGTCTAGTATTCATTTTTATGGACGCCAAACTCGTCATGCGGTAGATGAAGCGAGACGTACATGTGCACGCAGCATCAATGCAAATCCAAATGAAATTATTTTTACAAGCGGTGGTACAGAGGCTGATAATTTAGCGCTTTTAGGTGTAGCGCGTGCAAATCGCAATAAAGGACAGCACATTATTACGGCGCAAATTGAACATCACGCTATTTTGCATACATGTGAAGTGTTAGAGCGAGAAGGTTTCAAAGTGACGTATTTACCAGTTGATGAAACGGGCCGTGTTCAAATTTCTGATGTGAAAGAGGCATTAACAGATGAAACAATTCTTGTATCTGTTATGTTTGGGAATAATGAAGTTGGTACGGTGCAACCGATTGTAGAAATCGGAGAACTGTTGAAAGAGCATCAAGCTTATTTTCATACAGATGCTGTACAAGCCTATGGTTTAACAGCGATTGATGTGAAGGACATGGGTATTGATTTATTATCTATATCTGCTCATAAAATTAATGGTCCAAAAGGTGTAGGGTTTTTATATGCTAGCACAGCTGTGAAATTTGAACCGTTATTAACAGGCGGGGAACAAGAGCGAAAACGCCGTGCAGGTACTGAGAATGTACCTAGCATCGTTGGGCTAGAGCAAGCTGTTAAGTTGGCAGAATCAACCCGTGAGCAAAAAATTGCCCAATATGAAGGATTTAAAGATATAATGGTATCTGTCTTTCAAAAAGAAGACATTACTTTTGAGGTAAACGGAAACTTAGAACATCGCTTACCACATGTGTTTAATGTAAGTTTTACAGGAATGGATATTGAGCCGTTTCTTGTAAACTTAGACTTGGCAGGGATTGCAGTATCGAGTGGTTCTGCATGTACAGCTGGTTCTATTGACCCGTCGCATGTGCTAGTAGCGATGTTTGGAAAAGATTCCGATCAAATACGTTCATCCGTACGTTTTAGTTTTGGGCTTGGGAATACGAAAGAACAAGTGGAAAAAGCAGCGTACGAAACAGTGAAAATCGTGAAGCGATTAACACAAGACTAGTATAGGAGGTGACATGATGAACAAACTACCTCACGAAACACGTGTTGTCATCGGAATGTCCGGTGGCGTTGATTCATCAGTAGCAGCGATGTTATTAAAAAAGCAGGGCTATGATGTAATCGGAATTTTTATGAAAAACTGGGATGATACAGACGAGAATGGTGTCTGTACAGCAACGGAAGATTATAACGATGTAATTGAAGTGTGCAATCAAATTGGCATCCCATATTATGCAGTAAACTTTGAAAAGCAATATTGGGATAAAGTATTTACGTATTTTTTAGATGAGTACCGAGCTGGTCGTACGCCAAACCCAGATGTAATGTGTAATAAAGAAATTAAGTTTAAAGCCTTTTTAGAGCATGCAATCGCGCTTGGTGCGGATTATGTAGCAACAGGTCATTATGCACGTGTTGCTTATATCGACGGCGAATATAAAATGCTCCGCGGTGTTGATGATAATAAGGATCAAACATATTTCTTAAATCAATTAAGCCAAGAGCAACTATCAAAAACAATGTTCCCATTAGGCGAATTAAAGAAACCACAAATTCGTGAAATGGCGAAGGAAGCTGGTTTAGCAACAGCGACGAAAAAAGATAGTACAGGTATTTGCTTTATCGGTGAACGTAACTTTAAAGATTTCTTAAGCAACTACTTACCAGCTCAGCCAGGTGTGATGCAAACATTATCTGGCGAAGTAAAAGGGAAACATGACGGTTTAATGTACTATACAATTGGACAACGTCATGGCCTTGGTATTGGTGGTAATGGTGATCCTTGGTTCGCTGTTGGAAAAAACTTGAAAGAAAACATTTTATACGTTGATCAAGGATTCCACAATGAACTTTTATACGGAGATGAAGTTATTGCTACAAATGTAAGCTGGGTAAGCAATAGGGCGAAAGAGAAAGAATTTACATGCACAGCGAAGTTTCGTTATCGTCAAGAAGATAACAAGGTAACGGTTCAAATTGTTGATGAGAATACCGTTCGTATCCTTTGCGATGAACCAATTCGTGCCATTACGCCCGGGCAAGCAGTTGTTTTCTATGATGGAGATGAATGTTTAGGCGGCGCGACGATTGATGAAGTATATCGTAGTGGCAAGAAATTAGATTATTTAGGGTAAAAATGAGAGCCTCTGCCGATTCGCGGTCAGAGGTTTCTTTTTTAAAGAGCGAATTTTTGTTCGCTCGGAAAATAGATTCTTTGTTATAATTTGTTGTAGAGGTGAGGAACATGTCAAATAAGCTTGAAACAGGCATTCAATATATGCAAGAAGGAAACTGGGAAGAAGCAGCTAAAAACTTTACAGAGGCAATTGAAGAAAATCCGAAAGATGCGCTTGGATACATTAATTTCGCGAATTTATTAGATGTGTTAGGCGATAGCGAGCGTGCAATTCTATTTTATAAACGCGCGTTAGAATTAGATGAAAAATCAGCTGCCGCCTATTATGGACTCGGAAACATATATTATGGACAAGAACAATTTTCAGAAGCAAAAGTTGCTTTTGAACAAGCTATGCAAGCTGGGTTACAATCAGCTGATGTAACATTTATGCTTGGGATTACACATGTACAGCTTGGAAATGATCTTCTTGCACTGCCGTTTTTACAAAGAGCAGCTGAACTTGATGAGTCAGATGTAGAAGCAGTATTCCAATGCGGATTATGCTTTGCACGACTAGAGCATATTCAAAACGCAAAACCTTATTTTGAAAAGGTATTACAAATGGACGAAGAGCATGCAGATGCGTATTATAATCTAGGTGTTGCTTACGTATTTGAAGAAAATAATGAGAAAGCACTTGCCTTATTTAAGAAGGCGACTGAAATTCAGCCAGATCACTTTTTAGCAGGGAATGGTATTCGTTTATTAGAGCAAGAAGGCGAATAAAAATTAGATTTTAACGTGCAGTTACCCCTCATCTGATTGTGAAGGAGAAAGGTGGGGGCTGTACTGCTCGTTAGAGTGAGAAAAACCGGAAAGGAGAGGCGATATGGGAAATCAACATGCAATGGATTTGTTTGAGGAAGAGCAAAAATTTATAAAAGCACAAGTTCTTCATACCATTTTCCACAACGAAGAAAACCTCTATTCCGTTGTCAGTATGAAAATCATTGAAACAAATGAAACATATGACGAAAAAAGAGTGATGATCAACGGTCACTTTCCCCGTATGCATGAAGACGAAGTATTTACATTAACAGGGCATTTTAAAGACCATCCAAAGTACGGAAAACAATATTTAGTTGAAACATTTAAAAAAGAGTTACCCCAAACCAAAACAGGTATGGTGCAATATTTAGCAAGTGATTTATTTAAAGGAATTGGGAAGAGAACAGCAGAAAAGATTGTTGATTATCTTGGGGAACATGCAATTTCTAAAATTATGGACGACCCTGCTGCATTAGAAGGTGTTGTAAATAAGCAGAAAGCACAAGAGATTTATGACACAATTATTGAACACCAGGGTCTTGAAAAAGTCATGAGCTTTTTAAATGGTTATGGTTTTGGAACGAAGCTCTCGATTAAGATTTATCAGCAGTATAAAGAAATGACGCTTGAGGTAATTCGGAACAATCCGTATCAACTGATTGAGGAAGTAGATGGTATAGGATTCGGAAGAGCGGATGATATAGGACGAGCGCTTGGTATATCAGGGAATCATAATGACCGTGTACGTGCGGGATGTTTCTATACACTAGAGAATGTTTCACTGCAAGATGGGCATGTATTTATGGAAAAAGGTCAACTTGTTCGAGAAACAATGTCACTTTTAAATAAGCAAGAAAGCGCTGTGGCAGAAGAAGATGTAGTGCAGTGTGTTGAAATGATGCAAGGAGAAGGGAAAGTCATTATCGAAGACGAGCGTATTTATTTGGCATCTCTGTTTTATTCTGAAAAGGGCGTTGTCAAATCAATTCGCCGTCTCATGAATCAAGAAGAGACACCTTCGTTTCCTGAAGCAGAAGTACTATTAACGTTAGGGAAAATTGAAGAGCAGCTAAAAGTACAGTATGCGCCGTTTCAACAAGAGGCCATCCAAACTGCTCTTCATAAGCCGATGATGCTATTAACAGGTGGACCGGGCACAGGGAAGACAACTGTAATTAAAGGAATCGTCGAAATGTACGCTTCCTTGCATGGTTTATCATTAAATCCGAAAGATTATAGTGATGATAATCCGTTTCCGATTTTGTTAACAGCTCCGACAGGCCGCGCTGCGAAGCGAATGAGTGAGTCGACAGGACTTCCTGCTTGTACAATTCATCGTTTACTTGGATGGACGCCAGAAGGATCTTTCCAGCGTAATGAAACGGATCCGGTGCAAGGGAAGTTACTTATTATCGATGAATTTTCAATGGTTGATATTTGGCTTGCAAATCAACTATTTAAATCATTACCAACAAATATTCAAGTCATCATTGTAGGTGATGAAGATCAATTGCCATCTGTAGGGCCAGGGCAAGTATTGAAGGATTTATTAGATGCTGGGGCGATTCCGACAGTGAAGTTAACAGAGATTTACCGTCAAGCAGAAGGGTCATCCGTTATTCAGCTTGCCCATGCAATAAAAAATGGAACGCTTCCACCAGACTTAGCACAAAATAAAAAAGATCGTTCGTTTATTGGTTGCTCAGGTACTCAAATTGTTGAGGTTGTAAAGCAAGTATGTGAAAACGCAAAAGCGAAAGGATTTAGTGCAAGAGATGTACAAGTATTAGCACCTATGTACCGCGGACCGGCAGGGATTAATGTGTTAAATGAAGCGCTGCAAGAGGTCTTTAATCCAAAAAAAGAAAAGAGTAGAGAAATTGCTTATGGTGATGTCGTGTACCGTGTCGGTGATAAAGTGCTGCAGCTCGTAAATCAACCAGAAAGCCAGGTGTTTAATGGTGATATTGGAGAAATTGTTTCTGTCTTTTATGCAAAGGAGAATGTCGAAAAACAAGATATGATTGTTATTTCATTTGACGGGATTGAAGTAACATATATAAAGCCAGATTTAAATCAGATTACGCATGCATATTGTTGTTCAATCCATAAGTCACAGGGAAGTGAATTCCCAATTGTAATTATGCCGATTGTAAAGAGCTATTACCGCATGCTGCGTCGTAATTTAATTTATACAGCTATTACGAGAAGTAAAAAGTTTTTAATTATTTGCGGAGAAGAATCAGCCTTTCAATCAGGTGTGAATCGTCTTGATGATTCAATGCGGCAAACAACATTAGCGGATCGCTTGCAGGAATCAAAAGAGGAAGTACAAATGGTTACAATTGATGGTCAGGAGATGGATGTGGAAAACATTTCACCGTATGATTTTATGTAACAAGGTGAAATTATATAGTGAAACTTTCAATATAGAAAGCGTTATTTTGAAAGTATAAGGCAGTTCTAGTATGTATAAATGAATGCAGTTTGGACATAATGGCGAATAGGATCTGGGAGACTGTAAGGAGATGAAAGCCATATGTTCAGTTGTCCAAATTGCAAAGGAAAAGATATTGGGAAAATAGGTGTCAACCAATTTTATTGCTGGAACTGTTATATTGAATTATCGGTTTCAAAGGGGAAAATCCATACGCATCAAGTAGAGGAAGATGGCTCGCTTAGTTCTCTTGATGATTTATTTGATGAGAATGAACGAACTATCGGATAATCAAAAGGGGGATTTACTTTGAACGTACGCAATTCATTAATCGCATTAGGTATTGGGGCTGCAGCGTATCAATATGCACGTAAACAAGACGTATTTTCCAAACGAAATATGAAAAGAGCGCGTAAAATGATTAAATCATATCTATAATCATTTCTATAAAGTGAAGAACTCCCTTATTTATTAGGGAGTTTTTTCATGTACTTGTGTATAAATAAAACAGTCCAATTTCAGAAAAAAGATAAGAAAGCCCGTAACATCCAATACCAAGAACCCCGTAATACCATAGCTGTTTTGCACGTTCCTTTCGCGTTGAACGTGTGAAGAATCCCTTCCAAATACCAAATCCAATACAAATCCATTCTAGTATCATAAAAAGTGCTGAAAGGATGAGCATGAACCAAATCATTTTATATCTCCTCCCCTATGTTCGAGCTGACTTAAGAGCTTGTTCGTATTAGGTTAAATATATGTAAGTTTTTAAAAAACAGTATGGCCCGTATGAAATTATTTTAGTCCGGTTATTTTTTTAAAAGTTTTGCACATAACCTTCCCTATTTCTTTTCAAAATAAGGGGAGAGGAGGTTTTTCGCTTGAAGAATCTTAAAATTATTTGGATTTATCGATTAGGGTTATTATTATTAGTGTTTCTATGTTTGCTTGTCTTTTTAAAAATTAAACCATTATGGGCACCGATTATATTCGTATTTAAAGTAGCAATTACACCATTTTTGATTGCTTGTTTTATCGCTTATTTGCTGCATCCCTTAATTGAAAAATTGCATAAAGAGGGAATGCCACGTACACTTGCTATTTTGCTGATTTATATTCTTTTTTTTGGTGGTCTCGGTTATGGGATTTATAAAGGGACACCGATTGTGATTGCGCAGTTACAAGAAGTTAATAAGCAATTCCCGCAGTTTATGAAAATGTATGATTCTTGGATGGACGGTGTGACAGAACAGACAGACAATTTCCCATCATTTATTCATGAGAAAGTAAAGCAGATTTTTATTGGAATTGAAATGAAGATACAAGCGTTATTAAATAAAGTGATGAGTACAGCACGTGGTGTATTAGATTCATTGCTTATCATCTTTTTGATTCCATTTATTGTATTTTACATATTGAAAGATTATGGGGAATTTTATCATATCTTTTGGAAGATGGTTCCGAGTAAATGGCGTAGTACGGGGCAGATGTTGGCGAAGGAGATTGATAAGTCACTTGGAAGTTATATTCGAGGGCAATTATTTGTTTGTTTAGTTTTAGGAGGAGTGTCTGCTCTTTCATTTTGGTTTATTGGTATGAAGTATCCGCTATTATTAGGAATCATTGTTGGAGTTACTGATATAATCCCGTACTTTGGTCCTATTTTAGGGGCGATTCCGACATTGATGATTGCAGCAACGATATCCACAAATCTTTTTATTAAAGCAAGTATTGCACTTGCCGTTTTGCAATTTGTTGAAAGTAATATTTTATCTCCGTATATTGTTGGGAAATCGTTACGTATGCACCCGGTTATTATTATGCTCGCATTACTTGTTGGAGGGGAAATAGCTGGAATTGTAGGTCTTCTCATATCAGTTCCTATTTTAGCGGTGATTCGAACAGTCGTTGTTCATATAAAGCCCCTCTGGAAACATTGACAAATGGAAACGGATTCGCTACAATTTTGGCATATAGTATAAACTTACATACGTTTATATCATAAGATGTTATCATATATGATTTGAAATCGATGACGGAACGAGTATGTCACAGTCCATTTTTAGAGAGAAACTTCCATCGGCTGAAAGAAGTTTTAAATGAAGGGTGACAGAACGCTAATCCTGAGAGCAGCTAATCCCTGCCGTCTTGCCACGTTACGGCACCATGAGGTGATGAAATAAATGCATATTACAGTATGCAATCTAGCTTCAGCGTCTAAAAGCTCCGAAATTTCCCAATCTCACGGAAAGACAAAAAACGTCTTTCAGTTCGACTGGTTCAATTTCTTCCGCTTTTAAGCGAGACGCTTCCGCTTTTTATTTCATAATTAGGGTGGTATCGCGAGTTAACTCTCGTCCCTTTTATAGGGACGGGAGTTTTTTGTTTTTATGGAATTTCTTAAAGGAGGAAATATAGATGAAACAATTAACAGGCGCACAAATTCGTCAAATGTTTTTAGACTTTTTTGAGGAAAAAGGGCATGCAATTGAACCAAGTGCATCATTAGTTCCGCATGAGGATCCATCTCTTTTATGGATTAACAGTGGTGTAGCGACATTAAAGAAATACTTTGATGGTCGTGTAATTCCGCAAAATCCACGTATTACGAATGCACAAAAATCAATTCGTACAAATGATATTGAAAACGTTGGGAAAACAGCTCGTCACCATACATTCTTTGAAATGTTAGGAAACTTCTCAATCGGTGACTACTTTAAAGAAGAAGCAATTACATGGGCTTGGGAATTCTTAACAAGCGAAAAATGGATTGGATTCGATAAAGAGTTACTATCTGTTACAATTCATCCAGAAGATGAAGAAGCATTTACAATTTGGAATGAAAAAATGGGTGTTCCGAAAGAGCGCATTATTCGTTTAGAAGAAAACTTCTGGGATATCGGTGAAGGACCAAGTGGACCGAACACAGAAATTTTCTATGACCGCGGAGAAGCTTACGGTAACGATTTTAGTGACCCAGAGTTGTACCCAGGCGGAGAAAACGAGCGCTACTTAGAAGTGTGGAACCTTGTATTCTCTCAATTTAACCATAATCCAGATGGCTCATATACACCACTTCCAAAGAAAAACATCGATACAGGGATGGGTCTAGAGCGTATGACATCTATCGTTCAAGATGTACCTACAAATTTTGATACAGACCTATTTATGCCAATGATTGGGGCAACAGAATCAATCTCTGGTGAGAAGTATCGCGGTGGCGATGTAGAGAAAGATATGGCATTTAAAGTAATTGCTGATCATATCCGTACAGTAACATTTGCTGTTGGTGATGGAGCTCTTCCTTCTAACGAAGGCCGTGGCTATGTATTACGTCGTTTATTACGCCGTGCGGTTCGTTATGCGAAGAAATTAAACATTAACCGTCCATTTATGTATGAATTAGTACCAGTTGTTGGAGAGGTAATGAAAGACTTCTATCCAGAAGTTCTTGAAAAGAAAGATTTCATTGCAAAAGTTGTGAAAAACGAAGAAGAGCGTTTCCATGAAACACTTCATGATGGCGAAGCGATTTTAGCAGAAGTAATTGCAAAAGCGAAAGAAGAAAAAACAACTGTTATTTCTGGAGTAGATGCATTCCGTCTATATGACACATATGGCTTCCCAATTGAATTAACAGAAGAATATGCAGAAGAAGCTGGTATGACAGTTGACCATGCAGGTTTTGAAGCTGAAATGGAAAAACAACGTGAGCGTGCACGTGCTGCTCGTCAAGACGTTGATTCTATGCAAGTTCAGGGCGGTGTGCTTGGAGAAATTAAAGTAGCTAGTGAATTCGTTGGCTATGGTACAGTTGCTACAGAAAGTAATGTTATTGCACTTGTGAAGAACGGCGAGTACACAGATAGCTTACAAGCGGGTGATGAAGGACAATTAATGCTTGATGTAACACCATTCTACGCTGAGAGCGGTGGACAAATTGCAGACCGTGGTTACCTTCTTGCTGACGGTGTGAAAGTTCTTGTAAAAGACGTACAAAAAGCACCAAATGGTCAAAACTTACACAAAATTGTTGTTGAAGAAGGTACATTAACGAAAGAAGCGACTGTAAAAGCTGTTATTGATACGAAAAACCGTAGCAGTGTTGTGAAAAACCATACAGCAACGCATATTTTACACCAAGCATTGAAAGATGTACTTGGAACACATGTTAACCAAGCTGGTTCTCTTGTAACATCAGAACGTTTACGCTTTGACTTCTCTCACTTCGGTCAAGTACAAGCTGACGAATTAGAAAAAATTGAGCGTATCGTAAACGAAAAAATTTGGGAAAGTATTGATGTTGAGATTTCTCAAAAAGCAATCGAAGAAGCAAAAGCAATGGGTGCAATGGCATTATTTGGTGAAAAATACGGAGATGTTGTACGCGTTGTACAAGTAGGTGGTTACAGCTTAGAGCTTTGCGGTGGTTGCCACGTTGATAACACAGCTTCTATTGGTATTTTCAAAATTGTTGCTGAGTCTGGTATCGGTGCAGGAACACGCCGTATTGAGGCTGTAACTGGTAAAGCAGCATACGAATTAATGAACGATCAAGTAGGTTTATTAAAAGAAGCTGCAGGTAAAATGAAAACAAATCCAAAAGATATTTTAACAAGAGTAGATGGTCTATTTGCTGAAGTGAAGCAACTTCAAAAAGAGAATGAATCTCTTGCTGCGAAATTAAGCAACATTGAGGCTGGAAACTTAACAGATTCAGTTCTTACGGTTGATGGAGTGAATGTATTAGCAACAAAAGTGAATGTTGCAGATATGAATAACTTACGTACAATGATGGATGACCTAAAGAATAAACTTGAGTCTGCGGTGGTTGTATTAGCAGCTGTAAGTGATGACAAAGTGAATATCTTAGCAGGTGTAACGAAAGATTTAATCAACCAAGGATACCATGCAGGTAAACTTGTGAAAGAAGTTGCTTCCCGCTGCGGCGGTGGCGGTGGCGGCCGTCCTGATATGGCTCAAGCAGGTGGTAAAAACCCAGCACAAGTAGATGAAGCTTTAGCATTTGTCAAAGAGTACGTTAAATCTGTTTCAAAATAAAGAGAGAGTAGTGTACAATAGTAGGGAGAGGAGAAATTCTTCTCCCTATACTTACTACTTATAAGTGAGGTGCTTAAAATGGACGGTTTTGATAAAACAATGAAGTTTAATTTTCAAGATGAAAAACAGAGTGTCCATGTAAACGATGTACTTTTAACTGTGTATGATGCACTTCAAGAAAAAGGCTATAATCCGATTAACCAAATCGTCGGTTATTTATTAAGTGGAGACCCAGCATACATACCTCGTCATAAAGATGCACGAAGCATTATCCGCAAGCTAGAACGTGATGAACTGATTGAAGAGCTTGTGAAGTCTTATTTGAAACAACATCGTGAGGAGTAGTATATGCGGATATTAGGTTTAGATGTTGGAACAAAAACAGTCGGCGTTGCGATTAGTGACGAAATGGGCTGGACGGCACAAGGCTTAGAAACGATTAAAATCAATGAAGAACGAGAAATTTTTGGTTTTGATCGGGTTTCTGAGTTAGTAAAACAGTACAATGTGGACAAGATAGTAGTAGGATTGCCTAAAAACATGAATGGTACGATCGGTTCACGTGGCGAAGCATGTCAGCAATATGCTGAAAGCTTGCGTGAACTTCTGCAACTAGAGGTTATACTGTGGGACGAGCGTCTGTCAACAATGGCAGCGGAACGTCTTCTTATTTCGGCTGATGTAAGTCGAAAGAAGCGAAAGCAAGTTATCGATAAGATGGCTGCAGTCGTGATTTTACAAGGATATTTAGATAGTAAATAAGAGGTGACCAAAATGGAAGAAAATCAAATTACAATTGTAGACGAAAAAGGTAACGAGCATTTATGTGAAATTATTTTCACTTTTGATGCTGAAAAATTTGGGAATAAATCATATGTAGTCTTCTCACCAATTGGTGAAGTTGACGAAGATGGAGATCCAATTTACGATGCAATGGCATATGAGCAAAGTGAAGATGAATCAGGTGGAACATTACTTCCAATCGAATCTGAAGAAGAGTGGGAAATGGTACAAGAAATGTTTAACACGCTTGCTGAAGAAGAAGAGGGCGAAGAGTAATTAGTTGAAAAGATGGGCTGTACATGCAGTCCATCTTTTTTTGTATTCTTGTGCAAAATGACAGATTTTTTGTCGAAACTACATAATTGTTTATAGTATAATTAGACAGATTATAGAAAAAATAAATTGCCTGTCTAGAAATGATAGGTGGATTTGTCGCGATTTTGTAGGATGTTGTATAGAGTGTGTACATACGGTCTACAATTGAATAAGGAGGAAGAACTTTGGTAGAGAATCAAGTGAGGAAGAAGCGTAGACGCGCCTTTTTAATAGTAATTATTGCGCTACTTGTGGTCTGTGTGTCCGTCTATGCGTATATTTCATCTGCGTTAAAACCAGTTGATAGCGGGAATAAAAAAGAAATTGAAGTAGAGATTCCCAAAGGCTCATCTACAAGTAAAATTGGAGAGATTTTAGAAGAAAAAGGCGCTATTAAAAATGGTACAGTATTTAGTTTCTATGCAAAAGCTAAATCTAAAAACTTGCAGGCAGGTACATATTTGTTAAATTCGTCAATGAATGTAGATGATGTAATGGAACAAATGTCATCGGGTAATGTCCATCGTTCAGTTGCTTATAAATTGACGATTAAAGAAGGTGCACAAATTGTTGAAATTGCAGATATAATTGCGAAGGAACTGAAATGGAATAAAGATGATGTTGTACGCCAATTAAACGATAAGGCTTTTATCCAAAAAATGCAGCAAAAGTATCCGGTATTATTAACAAATAAAATCTTTGATGGCAATATTAAATATCCGTTAGAAGGTTATTTATATCCAGCGACGTATTCTTACTACAAAAAAGATACAACTTTAGAAGAAATTGTTACAGAAATGCTTGAGAAAACAAATGCACTAATTGTTCAAAATAAGGAGAAAATGAAAGAAAAACAGTTGGACGTTCACCAGCTTTTAACATTATCTTCTTTAATTGAGGAAGAGGCAACTGGATTTACAGATCGTCAAAAAATTTCCAGTGTCTTTTACAATCGTTTAGCTAAGGGAATGCCATTACAAACAGATCCCACGGTATTATATGCACTTGGCAAGCATAAAGAGCGTGTGTTATATGACGATTTAAAGGTAAATTCGCCTTATAATACGTATGTTGTAAAAGGGCTTCCAGTTGGGCCGATTGCGAATTCTGGTAAGCATTCTATACAGGCAGCGTTAGAGCCTGCCCAAACAGATTATTACTACTTCTTAGCAGCACCAAGCGGCGAAGTGTATTATGCGAAAACGTTAGAAGAACACAATGCATTAAAACAAAAATATATTACACAAAAGAAATGAAAATAGGAGGGAGAGCGAAAAGGGTCGCATATCCCTCTTTTTTATGATAAAATATACCGGGTTAAAAACTGGCAGAAGAATCGTTTTTAATATCAAAACGGGACGTACAAGCTAAGGATGAAGCTGGCTTGTATTTTTATTGCATTCTATGTGTGAAAAGATAGAAATTGCCACGTCATAGAGGCACTTCTCCATGTAAATAAGGAGGACCATTTATGGAGGATGCAGTTAACGAGTACCTACTATCATTTATTGATCCAAAAGAGGAACTGATTCTTGAAATGGAACAGTATGCAAGTGAATATCACGTGCCGATTATGGATCGTCTTGGAATGGAGTTTATGTTACAATTTTTACGTTTAATTGGGCCGAAAAGCATATTAGAGCTTGGAACAGCAATTGGTTATTCTAGTATTCGTATGATGCAAGCTATCCCTAATTCTCGTATTGTGACAGTAGAACGAAATAGTGATCGATATGAAAAAGCACTTGAATATATAAAACGTTCTCCTGTAAAAGATCGTATTTCCGTTATTTATGGTGATGCATTAGAAACAGGCGAACAAGTGAAAGAACATGGAACATTTGATGTTATTTTTATTGATGCTGCAAAAGGACAATATCGTCGCTTTTTTGACTTATATGAACCGTTATTAAATCCAGGTGGTGTCATTATTTCAGATAATGTGATGTACCATGGACTTGTAGCGACAAAAGAAAAAATTGAAAATAGACGTACGCGTGGTTTGATTCGTCGTATTAAGACGTACAATGAATGGCTGATGAACCATGAAGGATATGATACAACCATTTTCCCAATTGGTGATGGAGTAGCCGTGAGTAAAAAGAGAGGGTGACAAAGGTATGAAAAAACCTGAATTGTTAGTAACGCCAAGAGCGGTGGCTGATATTGAACCTCTTGCAAAAGCAGGAGCAAGCGCAGTAATGATCGGTGAACAAAAGTTTGGCTTACGTTTAGCGGGAGAGTTTACGCGTGATGATGTGAAACAAGCTGTAAGCATTGCACATGAAAATGGTATGAAAGTATACGTAGCGATGAACGCTATGTTCCATAACGACAAAGTAGAAGAATTAAAAGACTACGTTGCATTTTTGCAAGACGTGCATGTAGATGCCGTTGTTTTTGGAGATCCAGCAGTATTAATGACTGTACGTGAAGTAGCACCAAGCATGCAAATGCACTGGAATACAGAAACGACAGCAACAAACTGGTTCACCTGTAACTATTGGGGCCGAAAAGGTGCCAAACGTGCTGTCCTTGCACGTGAATTAAGTTTAGATGAAATTGTTGAATTAAAGGAAAACGCTGAAGTTGAAGTTGAAGTGCAAATTCATGGCATGACATGCATGTTCCAATCAAAGCGTTCATTAGTAGGAAATTACTTCGAGTATCAAGATCGTAATCTAGAAATTGAAAAGAAAAAACATGAAGAGAATATGTTCTTACATGATCCAGAGCGTAATAATAAATATCCAATTTATGAGGATGAAAATGGTACTCATATTATGAGTCCAAATGATATTTGTTTCATTGATGAGTTAGATGAATTAATCGATGCTGAAATTAATAGCTTGAAAATTGACGGTGTGTTAAAAAGCTCTGAATACATTATCGAAGTAACAAAGAAATATCGTAAAGCTATTGATTTATGTGTAGAAGATCGCGATGCGTATTATGGCGTGAAAGACGATTTATATAAAAAAATAGAAGAAATGCAACCAGTAAATCGTCCGTTAGATACAGGATTCTTCTTTAAAGAAACGGTTTACTAAACGAGGAGGGTGTAGGAAATGACTGTACAAGAAATTTCACGAGTGATCGATGGAAAACGCGTAATTGTGAAAAAACCTGAACTGTTAATCCCTGCGGGTAATTTAGAAAAATTAAAAGTAGCTATTCATTACGGTGCAGATGCTGTATATTTAGGTGGACAAGAATTTGGTCTTCGCTCAAATGCAGGTAACTTTACGCTTGAAGAAATGGCAGAAGGCGTTGAATTTGCAAAAAAATATGGTGCGAAAATATATGTAACAACAAATATCTTTGCACATAATGAAAATATGGATGGGCTAGAAGACTATTTAAGAGGGATTGAAAAAGCTGGCGTAACGGGTATTATCGTTGCAGATCCTCTTATTATTGAGACGTGTAAACGTGTAGCACCTTCTGTTGAAGTACATTTAAGTACACAACAATCATTGTCTAACTGGAAAGCGGCGCAGTATTGGAAAGAAGAAGGTTTACATCGTCTTGTATTAGCTCGTGAAGTGGGCTATGAAGAGATGAAAGAAATTAAAGAAAACGTTGATATCGAGATTGAAGCATTCGTCCATGGGGCAATGTGTATTGCATACTCTGGAAGATGTACTTTAAGTAACCATATGACAGCGCGTGACTCAAACCGTGGTGGGTGTTGTCAGTCTTGTCGTTGGGATTATGACCTGGTTCAAACGGTATCACAACATAAGGAGGCAGAAGAACTTCCTTTATTCCAAGAGGGCGATGCTCATTTTGCAATGAGTCCAAAAGATTTAAATCTAATTCTTTCGATTCCAAAAATGATTGAAATTGGAATTGACAGCTTGAAAGTAGAAGGACGCATGAAATCCATTCACTACGTAGCAACAGTAGCAACTGTATACCGCAAAGTAATTGATACGTATTGCGCAGATCCTGATAATTTTGAGTTCAAACAAGAATGGTTAGATGAGCTTGATAAATGTGCAAATCGTGACACAGCTCCTGCATTTTTTGAAGGAGTTCCAGGGCACTTAGAACAAATGTATGGAAATCATAGTAAGAAAACAACGTATGATTTTGCTGGTTTAGTGTTAGATTATAATGAAGAAACAGGCATTGTGACGTTAGAGCAACGTAATTACTTCAAACCAGGTCATGAAGTTGAGTTCTTTGGACCGGAAATAGAAAACTTTACACAAACGGTGGAGAAAATTTGGGATGAGGATGGAAACGAATTAGATGCAGCGAGACATCCGTTGCAAATCGTGAAATTCAAAGTGGATCAACCAGTGTATGTGAATAATATGATGCGCAAAAGCATACATCAATAAGAAAGAGTGATAGTTGAATGGGGACGAATAAGCCGGTTGTAATTGGAATTGCTGGTGGTTCAGGATCAGGTAAGACAAGTGTAACAAAAGCGATTTTTGATCAATTTCAAGGTCATTCCATTTTAATTTTGGAGCAAGATTATTATTACAAAGATCAAAGCCATTTGCCGATGGAAGAGCGTTTAAAAACAAATTACGATCATCCATTAGCATTTGATAATGACTTATTAATTGAGCACTTACATCAGTTGCTTGCATATAAGCCGGTTGAGAAACCCGTATATGATTATACATTGCATACACGCTCAGAAGAAATTATTCCAGTAGAACCGAAAGATGTAATTATTTTAGAAGGGATTCTCATCTTAGAAGACCCACGTCTTTGCGATTTAATGGATATTAAAGTGTTTGTTGATACAGATGCTGATCTTCGTATTTTACGTCGCATGCAACGTGATATTAAAGAGCGTGGCCGTACAATGGACTCTGTTGTTGAGCAGTATGTAAATGTTGTACGTCCAATGCATAACCAATTTATTGAGCCTTCTAAGAAATTTGCGGACATCATTATTCCAGAAGGTGGACAAAACCATGTTGCAATTGATATTATGGTTACAAAAATTGCAACAATTCTTGAACAAAAAGTGAATTTGTAATAGCATAGTAAAAGATATACGATAGGAAGGGATTTTTTCCCTTCTTATCGAATACAATGAAACATGCAACCTCACCTAATGTTAGGTGGGGGCATATTTATATGAGATTTCCATACATATCTTCTTTATATAAAGAGGCATTGGAAAAAACACGGGGTTGTATGTGACAACTCCGCTAGTGCATGTGTACTAGAAACCTCCGCTACAAAGGTAAAGCGGAGGAGTTTTCATATTGAACTCCTCTTTTTTTCGGGGGATTGGTATATAAAAGGAGTGGAAAACATGGCAACAGAAAAAACATACCCTATGACGCAAGAGGGTAAACAAAAATTAGAAAACGAACTTGAGCAATTAAAAACAGTAAGACGTAAAGAAGTTGTAGAGCGTATTAAAATTGCGCGTAGCTTCGGTGATCTTTCTGAGAACTCAGAGTACGATGCAGCAAAAGATGAGCAAGCATTTGTAGAAGGTCGTATTACACAACTTGAAAATATGGTTCGTAACGCAGTGATCATTGAAGATAATGGTGAAGAGTCTACAGTTGTAACGTTAGGTAAAACTGTAACATTCAAAGAATTACCAGATGGAGACGAAGAAGCTTACACAATCGTTGGTAGTGCAGAAGCAGACCCATTTGAAGGAAGAATTTCTAACGATTCTCCAATCGCAAAAAGCTTACTAGGTAAGCAAATTGGTGAAAAAGTAGCAATCCAAACACCAGGCGGAGAAATGCAAGTAGAGATTATCTCTGTAAAATAATAAAAGGAGGTTCACTCATATGGGTGAACCTCTTTTATTTTTTTCTTCTATTATCCCGTTGCTCTCAAGATTCTAAGTGAAAAGTGCCAATCGTCCATGATATTTCGATTTTTATCGTATTCGACATGATGTGACAATATAAGGGTCTTAATTTTGATATTATAATTGATGAATTTTTATACTTTTATGTTTGGAAGTATGAGGAGATTTTAAAGGGGATAAGAAAGAGGGAAAGTTCATGAAAAAGAAATTATTTGCAGCATTCACTTGTGGCGTCATGATGACAGGATTAGCGGCATGTGAATCTAGTGAGAAAACAAGTGCATCAAACGAATCGAAATCGAAGCAAGAAGAAAGAAAAGACGAGGTATCTTCGTCCTCCAAAAACGAATCGAATACAAAAGAAAAGCAAGAATTAGATAAGGATAAAAAGAGAGAGAAATTTGAAGACTTTGATCCAGAGTACCAATTAGCTATTGTCATGAGACTTTTTAATGATGTAACTGTTAAATATGATTATGCAATTGGAAATCCTGAATATATGTTACAAGAGTCGATGGATCAGAAAGCAATAGATGACATGAAGAAGTTATTGCAAGAACAGGCAAAAAATAATGATAAACTTTTAAAAGATGAAGTAAATCAAGCTGTTACTTTCCTAAAAGGATCCAAGTTAAAGAAGGATGAAACTCAAAAATTAATCAACGCAGAAAACAACTATTTAAAGATAACAGAAAAACTGATAGCGTGTTTAGATTCTGTAACAGTTGAGAATGCAAAGGAAAAACGAAATGAAATGAATTCTTTAAAACAAGAATATGTGAAGAGTGCAGAGCAAGTAAGGACTACTGCAGTTGAAGTTGCTCAAAATTCAGGTTTAAATGTGGAAACTTATAAATCAGTTTTCGAAAAATATGCAAAGCAACCCGTCAACCAATAAAAAATAATTACATCATATAGGACTGGATAACATTGCGCTTTGTATAAAAGGACTAACACCTCGTCTAAACTGAAAAGACGAGGTGTTTTTATGAAAATGAAGCGGAGAATTGCGATTACTTTACTCTGTTTTGCATGTATCATGCTATTACTACTTGGTAGGCTAGCTCAAATACAAATTATAGCCACGGAATCATTTACAAAGAGGCATATAAATTTAATTGAAAAGAGTGTTACCCAGCGTACACAAGCATTCACATTGGATGATGGTAGGGGACATTTTGTTGACCGGAACGGAGAAAATCTAGGAGAAGAAAGATACCCAGTGTTAGTCATTTTTCCTTTTCTACAAATAAAAAATGACATGTTAGAAAAAATTACGCATATCATTGGTGTGCCGGGGCAAGACATAAAGCTGCAAATGAAAGACAAACGAAAACCATTTATACTTCAAAGGGGTGATAAACCGTTTCAGTTAACGAAAGAACAGATGGAGAAGGTAAACCGTGCGGATATTTTAGGTATGGTAGCAATCGAAGTGAGAATGAAACAAATATCGGAAGCGGAGCATCTGATCGGAGTAGTCGGAGAAAACGAGAAGGAATTAAAAAAACGATATGAGAAATTTAAAAAACTATCTAGTCAAACAATTATCGGTATTTCTGGATTACAGCAATCGTTTGATGAATTTTTAATGACTGATGGTGAAACGAAAGTATTATATCAAGTAGACAGACAGGGAGAACCGATTTTTGGGAAGCGTGCAAAATATACATCTCCTGGAAATCCCTTTTATCCAGTTACGATTCAAACGACGATAGAAAAATCTTTGCAACAAAAAGCAGAAGAGCTTGTGCGAACACATGGAATTAAAAAAGGTGGATTAGTACTACTTGATGTGAAGAAGAGTGAAATTGTAGCAATGGTGAGTAAACCATCTTTACAGATGAACGATAAGCGTGCATATCAAAAAACGATGGAGAACCAAATGCTAACGCCTCATTTCCCAGGTTCCGTTTTTAAAACAGTTATAGCGGCCGCAGCAATTGATAATGATATGATTCAATCTCATCGTATGTTTAACTGTAATACAGATCCGTATGGTGAAAATTTCTCACAGGTTATGATGGGGGAATTAAACTTCACAGAGAGTTTTGCTAGGAGTTGTAACAGAACATTCGCTGTGCTTGGTGATGAATTGATGCAAAAGGATAAACATATAATGGAAACGTATTTAGAAGCGCTAGGAGCGAGTGAGACGGTAGGATGGAAAGGGCAAATGTTTCATACGTCTGGGTTTAAACAGTTGATAGAAGAGAAAAAAGCAACTGTTTGGAATGGCGAAGAAAATAAGGTGGGTCACAAAGCAATCGCTCAAACGGCAATTGGACAAAAGGATGTAAGAATATCCCCTTTAGCCATTGCAAATATGATGGCGACGATTGCAAGAAATGGGGAGAAGAAAGAAGTAAAAGCTGTAAAAGAAATCCGATATAAAAATGGAACGAAATTTTTTTATTTTGAAGACCATAAACTGGAAGGACGACAACTCTCTTATAGTACAGTGAAACAGGTACAATCCTTGTTAAGGAAAGTCATAACGATGGAAAAGGGAACAGGTGCAACGTTTCAATCGCTACCTTTATCTGTTGCTGGAAAGTCTGGGACTGCGCAAACAGGAAAAGAAGATCGCGTAAATCGTTGGTTTGCGGGTTATTTCCCATACGAAAACCCGAGATATGCACTAGTAGTTGTTGATTTAGAAACGAATAGTAAAGAAAATACTGTAACACCGATTTTTAAAGAATTTGTGGAAGAGATTGCTCACTTGGAAGGGAGAAGGTAATCTTGCAATTTATAATCAAATGTTTTCATTTCGTGAAAATGTTACTGTAGTTGTTCAACCATTTAAGATTTAGTGTTACAATAGCAAGTAGGAAAAACTGCATGGAGGTTTGAAGAATGGCAGGAGGATCTAGATTCCAACAGAAACAACAAAAACGTCGTCACAACGGTGTTTTAAATATCGCAATAGCTATCGTATTATTAGCAGTAGCTATTGTAGCGTATCAATTATTTGTTCCTGATACAACAGAGCAAGCGTCTTCTCCACAAAAGAAAGTATCTCAGGAAACAACAAAAGGTAATAAAGCTGAGAAAAAGAAAGATAAAGAAGAGCAAGCAAAACTAGAAGAGCAAAAGAAGAAAGAGGAAGAAGAGAAGAAGGCTGCAGAAGAGAAACAAAAAGCTGAGGAAGAAGCGAAAGCAAATGAGAAAGTTCCAGCTGAAAAAACACAGCCTAAAGCAACTGATGCTTATACAAAAGCTTCTTGGAAGCCAGTTGGTACAACGCAAGGTGCAACACCGGCAATGACATTTAAACAAGGGTCAGCAGATTGGAATGAGATGAAACAAGCAATTTCCTCTGCAATTGAAGTTCCAGTGGAACAGTTGGTCATTCACCGCATTGGAAACAACGGTAAGCAAAAAGCATACGGTAATGTACAAGATAAACAAACCGGTAAAAAATATTATGTAAATATTGATTGGGTAGAAAACGAAGGCTGGAAACCAGTACTTGTTCAAACTCTAAACTAAAAAAGAGAAAGGTTNNAACCTTTCTCTTTTTTAGTTAGCGTAATTTTTTTAATTTGAAATGAACAACTGCGCTGTAATATGGCCGTTTGCTTTCAGTATCCATAACCATTTGATGAGAAATATGATGAACTTCCAGCATAAGTGCTTTATTATTGTCAATTTGTTCGTTAACTTTCTTTTCTAAAGAAACTAAGTCAGCTGCCTCAAAAAATTCTACTTTATCTTCCAACATTTCAAAGGTAAATGACACAAAATACGCCCCTTTCTGCATAATCTAGTTAAGTGTAACAAAGAAAAGAAGGAAATACCATTTTCATTTCAATTGACATTTTCGAAAAGAAGGCATATCATACTGATAAAACCGATAAGAAAAAGGGGAATTCGATATGGGTACAGAATTTAACGGTTTATTTGATGAGTGGGCTCATACGTATGATTCATTCGTACAAGGCGAAGATATACAATATAAAGAAGTTTTTGCTCGTTATGAGGCCATTTTAGAGGATGTAGTAAATAAATCATTTGGAAATGTATTAGAATTTGGTGTTGGTACTGGTAATTTAACAAATAAATTATTACTTGCTGGCCATACTGTATACGGCATAGAGCCGTCACGTGAAATGCGTGCTATCGCAAAAGAAAAGTTACCAAAAGGATTTTCGATTACAGAAGGAGATTTTCTTTCTTTTGATGTCCCGAATTCTATTGATACAATTGTAAGCACCTATGCATTTCATCATCTAACAGATGAAGAAAAAGACGTAGCAATTGCGAAATATAGTCAATTGCTTAATAAAGGTGGTAAAATAGTGTTTGCTGATACGATATTTGCAGATCAAGAAGCGTATGATAAAACTGTTGAAACTGCAAAACAAAGAGGTTTTCATCAGTTAGCAAATGATTTGCAAACAGAATACTACACACGTATTCCGATCATGCAATCTATTTTTGAAAACAATGGCTTCCACGTAACGTTTACGAGATTGAATCATTTCGTTTGGGTAATGGAGGCAACTAAGCAATAGAAAGAGGGATTAGATTGAGAATTGCTGTAATTGGAGCAATGGAAGAAGAAGTACGTATTTTACGTGACAAATTAGAACAGGCAGAAACAGAAACTGTTGCAGGTTGTGAATTTACGAAGGGACTATTGGCAGGGCATGAAGTAATCTTGTTAAAGTCTGGTATTGGTAAAGTGAATGCAGCTATGTCAACGACAATTTTATTAGAGAGATACCAACCTGAAAAAGTAATGAATACGGGTTCAGCTGGTGGATTCCATCAATCTTTAAACGTGGGTGATGTAGTTATTTCAACAGAAGTTCGTCATCATGATGTGGATGTAACTGCATTTGATTATGAATATGGTCAAGTGCCAGGCATGCCACCAGGATTTAAAGCTGATGAAGAACTAGTTGCATTAGCTGAAAAATGTATGAAGGCAGAAGAAAACATTCAAGTGGTTAAAGGAATGATTGCAACAGGAGATTCATTTATGAGCGATCCCAACCGAGTTGCAGCAATCCGTGATAAATTTGAAAATCTTTACGCAGTAGAAATGGAAGCAGCAGCGGTTGCACAAGTTTGCCATCAATATAACGTTCCATTTGTAATTATTCGTGCACTTTCTGATATTGCTGGGAAAGAATCAAATGTTTCATTTGATCAATTTTTAGATCAAGCAGCTCTTCATTCTACAAACTTTATTGTAAAAGTATTAGAAGAGTTAAAGTAATGTAACAAAAAGGCAACTGTCTCATATAAAGAAAATACATACAGTTGCCTTTTCTTTATTGGCGAATAAGGAGGAGAACACGATGAAGGTGTATCGTGGAGTTCATGAGTTAATCGGTCATACACCGATTGTAGAAATTACTCGTTTTCCACTTCCAGAGGGCGTTCGTTTATTTTCAAAGCTTGAATTTTATAATCCAGGTGGAAGCGTGAAAGATCGATTAGGAAGAGAATTGATTGAGGATGCACTGGCAAAAGGCTTTGTAGCGCAAGGTGGAACGATTATTGAACCGACAGCTGGAAATACTGGTATTGGACTGGCACTTGCTGCATTAGAGTATGATTTACGTGTGATCGTTTGTGTACCAGAGAAATTTAGCATTGAAAAACAAGAGTTAATGAAAGCTCTCGGTGCAACGGTTGTGCATACACCAACTGAACAAGGGATGACAGGTGCAATTGCAAAGGCAAAAGAATTAGTAAAAGAAATTCCAAACTCATACTCTCCAAGTCAATTTGCAAATGATGCAAATCCACGTGCTTATTTCAAAACATTAGGTCCGGAGCTGTGGGAACAGTTGGGTGGAGAGATTAACATATTTGTGGCAGGTGCAGGTACTGGTGGTACATTTATGGGAACTGCCTCCTATTTAAAAGAACAAAATCGTGAAATTAAAACGGTGATTGTGGAACCAGAAGGATCTATTTTAAATGGTGGTGAAGCAGGTTCACATGAAACAGAAGGAATCGGTCTTGAATTTATTCCGCCATTTTTAAAATCATCATATTTCGATGAAATTCATACCATTTCTGATCGAAATGCATTCAGGCGTGTGAAAGAATTAGCGCAGAAAGAAGGCCTTCTTGTTGGCAGTTCTTCGGGAGCAGCATTTCATGCAAGCTTATTAGAGGCTGAAAAGGCAAAACCAGGTACAAATATTGTAACGATTTTTCCAGATAGCAGTGAGCGTTACTTAAGTAAAGATATATACAAAGGGTGGGAATGAAAATGAGAGCAAAAACAAAGTTAATTCATGGTATTCGCATAGGAGAACCTTCAACTGGATCTGTAAACGTACCGATTTATCAAACAAGTACGTACAAACAAGAAGCAGTTGGAAAGCATCAAGGATACGAATATTCACGTACAGGAAACCCGACACGTGCAGCGCTAGAAGAAATGATTGCCGTATTAGAAAACGGTCATGCAGGGTTTGCTTTCGGTTCAGGAATGGCTGCGATTACAGCAACGATTATGTTATTCTCAAAAGGAGATCATGTCATTTTAACAGATGACGTATATGGCGGAACATATCGCGTAATTACAAAAGTATTGAATCGTTTCGGTATTGAACATACATTTGTAGATACAACAAATTTAGATGAAGTAGCAGAAGCAATTCTTCCGAATACGAAAGCAATTTATGTAGAAACGCCAACAAATCCACTATTAAAAATTACAGATATTAAGCAAATTTCTACATTGGCAAAAGAAAAAGGTTTATTAACAATTATTGATAACACATTCATGACGCCTTACTGGCAGTCACCAATCTCTTTAGGTGCAGATATTGTACTTCACAGTGCAACGAAATATTTAGGTGGACATAGTGACGTTGTTGCTGGATTAGTTGTTGTAAATAGCGCGCAATTAGCAGAAGACCTTCATTTCGTTCAAAACTCAACAGGGGGCATTCTTGGACCACAAGACAGTTTCTTACTACTTCGTGGTTTAAAAACATTAGGAGTCCGTATGGAAGAACATGAAACAAATTCACGCGCCATTGCTGAGTTTTTAAATAATCATCCAAAAGTTAATAAAGTATACTATCCAGGCCTTGAATCACATCCAAATCATGCATTAGCAACTGAACAAGCGAATGGATACGGTGCAATTATTTCATTTGATGTAGATAGTGAAGAAACGCTAAATAAAGTACTTGAGAAACTGCAGTATTTTACACTTGCTGAAAGTTTAGGGGCGGTAGAAAGCTTAATTTCTATTCCAGCACAAATGACTCACGCATCTATCCCAGCAGATCGCCGTAAAGAATTAGGAATTACGGATACATTAATTCGTATATCTGTGGGTATTGAAGATGGTGAAGATCTAATTGAAGATTTAGCGCAAGCATTAGCATAATAAAAAGCACTGCTAAAAATGAAGTGAACCCT
>NZ_NTRO01000035.1:0-109752 GCF_002560575.1 Bacillus sp. AFS023182
GATTGGATACCTAATTGCTCCACCACGTCACTAGGACTATAAAACGGCTTCATAGCGTTTCGCTCCAAAAATATATTCGCTATAGCAATGATATACCCTATTTCCTAATAATTCACGTATCACTTGTTTTCATTTTTAACTTGCATAATCTTCACTTGGGTAATCTATTTAGTTCGAATTACAGCCCCGAGCTTAGGGACACCTATCAATTTTCAAAGTGGATACTTATTACTTTTCGATAACAAAATCAAAATCTTTTTTCATTTATACGAATTTTTGTACTAATACAGGATATTCATAAGCCTAAAAATCTCATCATCTCCACAATGTATAAAATCATGTATATAGGTCGGACAAGTGTAGAAACAAAAAACCAAGTAAACACAATGATTCCAGCCTGTCCTTGCTACCGATAAATTATAAGACGTTATGTTAACCTCACATGTATACGATATACATTAAATAACGATGTAAACTAATGCTGCTATAAGATTTGGTATAGCCATTATTAAAAAACCTTTTGATTGGTCGATACGGCCAATTTTACGCGTTTCCTTTTTTGAAGATAGAGTTCCTTTATTACCTAAAATTAAACTATCAATGAAGTAAGCTAAAGCTAACCCAATGCTAATTAACCCTAAAGTTCCGCATACATAATAAATGTGACGCCACTCCCCACTAAAATAAGCTTCTACAGATACGAAAAGTAATAGAAGTATTCCTGAAATGAGTCCTCTCTTTATCATTATGATCCCTCCTTCAAAAAGATTAAATATCCACATTATACCATATCGGTGCGTGTATATTTTTTAAACAAATTCCGGTAATGAGACGTAATTTCAACTATAAGTGTATAGAGTATACAGAAAGGGATTACTCTTTTCTAACAAGAATAAAGTGTATAGACTTAATTATCGAGGAGGAAAAATATGAAAGATTTTGAAGTTAGAGAGATACAAGATATCTTTTATAATGATCTCACTCATTTAGTACAAGAAAGTAAGCAAGATGGCTTTCGTTTTCTTGAAAGGCTAGTTAATGATTATAAGATTGGTATCAACACTTTTGATAAGCCCGGAGAATCCTTATACGGTGTATTTAACAAGAAAAATGTGTTAGTTGGTATTGGAGGACTTAATATAGACTCATCCTTAAAAGGACAAGAGGTTGGACGATTGAGGAGATTCTATATTGCTAAGGATAATCGAAGAAATGGACTGGGAAAACTCCTGTTAAATACCATCATTTGTGTTGCAAGAAGGCATTATAAAATCTTGGTACTTTATACAGACACAGAGCAGGCTGACAAGTTCTACATCTCCACGGGTTTCCTAAAAAGTGATACCTACCCCCACGCTACGCATTATCTAAATTTGTAAAATATGCAAATTCGGACATCTCATAGTAGGTTTGATCTAAAACTTTATCGTTTCCTATTCTTTTGTGCTCCGAATAAATAGTATATTCTTAATTATATATTTTATAAAAGGAGGGGATAATTTTGAGAAAAAGGTATCTATTTTTAATAATAGTAATCATTTTAATTTTTTTTGGTGGGTATAAATACAGAGAGCATAAAAATGAACAAAAGGAGCAAGTTATTAAAGATAAAGCTGAAAAAGTAGCCATCCAATGTTTTAAAGAACAAGAAAATCTTGATATCACAGTAACAAAGTTTAAATTTACTCCTTCTGATCTAGGTTGAATATTTGTATCGGGACATGTTACTAATGAACCAACTCGCAGAATTTTGGCTGTTGTAAATTATAAGGACAATTACAAAGTAGAAAGTACAGGGCTTGACGAAGAAAAGAAATAATAACCATAGAGCATTCACTTGAAAAGAAAATAAACCTTAACTATGCTTAGTATTTCAAACTCTATTTATTAGATACTATAAATAGAGAAGAAACCTTCAAATAGACCTTTAAATATTTTAAAACTAAAACTCATTATGAACTTGTTCCATATATTAAGTACAAAGCAAAAAGAATCATAATAACGGGTATATACCAAAACAATTACCATATTAGATTTGTTTCTACTAATTGGGACTTTACAAAATCATAAAAAACCAAAAAGAGAGTACTTGTATATAGATATATTGTGTATTCTCTTTTTCCCTGTATGCTACATAACTATTTTCACCTCAAAGCCAACGTTACTAACTGTATCTACCACTTTTTTAATATTATTCTTCTATTAGTATCTACCGTAAATCACTGATATAACTACCCTCCGCCCACTTTTACTTTGGGGCAGAAATGGAGCGGAACACTGCAATTTTATATCAAACTCAAACATTTTTAATCTATTTATTTTAATAATGATATTATTGGGTGTGGAATACAGAGAGAGTTTACAACAGCTCATGATATGAAAAATGCCAAAATTATCTTAAAAAAAGACGGCATGGAAATTTCATTTTAACAGGTTATTCAGTTGACTAATAGGAGGAAAGAAATATATGCTATTTAAAAAAAATCCAGAAGATCCGGTTTATCAGTTCTTAGCAGCAACATTTTATCAAGATACATTTTACGAAGAAGCACTCCAAGAGTTACTTGAAGAAGAAAGTACGGAATATTTACAAGACGCTATTATTTTTCTAACTGAATTTATTCAAAGCGATTATAGTAATACAGAAAAAAATGAATACATACGGTATTCTGCAGATGGAATATATTTTGGCGGGTTAGAAATAACACCATTAGAATGGCTTGAACAAACAGTTAAAACGATAAAACAAACATTAAAAAATACTTAGTAAAAATTGACCGCCCGTAATAGGCGGTCTTTTTTTCATATTACTTCACATACGCATCACTAGCCGTAATGTAATACGTATTCCCTTTCGAGTTGTGCACTTTATACTGCGGTGAGCTGTTTACGTCAACCTTAGCGTCGATAGTAAATCCGAGTGTTGGTTTGAAATAAAGTTCAATTAAAAGCAATCTCGCTGCCTCTAAGAATTTGATATATGGTCAGCTGTTATTTTAAATAAAGTTTGATCAAAAATTCACCTTGAACTACATAGATATAGTTTTTGTTGCAACTGTTTGTTGGAATGCCTTATCATGCTCAACAATAACCATTGTGGGATTAAATTGTTGAATAAGCTCTTCAATCTGCATACGCGAATAAATATCAATAAAATTTAATGGTTCATCCCATATATATAAATGAGCTTTTTCACATAAACTTTTAGCGATAAGCAGCTTTTTCTTTTGTCCACCAGAATAATGAGATATATCTTTCTCAAATTGAATTCGGTCAAAATCCATCTTACGTAGGATGGATTTAAATAACGACTCATCAATCTCGTGCTCTTCAATAAAGTCCGATAACGATCCCTTCAAATGAGAAGTATCTTGTTGGACATAGGAAATGATGAGCCCTGACCCTAAATTAACTGAGCCTGTATGCTGCGTTGGCTGTCCTAGAATTAGTTTTAGGATACTACTTTTCCCGCTTCCATTCTTTCCATCAAGTACAATTCGGTCACCTTGTTTAACTATGAAGCTAATTGGCTCATTCACTATTTGGTCATCATATTTAACAGACACATCCGCCAAAACAACCAATTCATTTGACTGAAATTTCAATTGTTCTAATTTTAACGACTCAGTTTTCTCCACATTTTTTAGTAATTTTGACTTTTCTTCAATAGCTTTTTGTTGCCTTGATTCAAGGTTCTTCGCTCTCTTCATCATCTTCGCAGCTTTATGTCCTACAAAACCTTTATCTAACTTAGATCCTGAATTCCTTGTTCCATTTTTGGAAGCTTCCACTTGATGAGACCAACCTGCTGAACGCTTTGAAGACTGTTTTAATCTCCCTATGTCTTTTTGTAGACGCTCATTTGTAGCCTCTTCGTGCTCTTGCTGTCTATCAAAATTTAACTTCCAAGAAGAATAGTTACCACTTTGAACTTCAATATTTGCTCTATTTATAGATAAAATATGGTCAACACATCCATCTAAAAAGATTCTGTCATGTGAAATCAAAATAAATCCTTTTTTCTTCCTTAGATAATCAGAGACTATCTTTCGTGCATCAGTATCTAGATGATTTGTTGGCTCATCAATTAATAGAAATTGACCCTCATTCAAAAACAGTGCAGCAAGCAACACCTTTGTTTGTTCTCCATTTGATAATGTTTTAAATGGTCGGTACATGACCTCGGCATCAACATTTAAATAGGATATTTCACGAAGAAATTCCCAATCTTCTGCTTGGGGACAAATTTCTTCAAGGATTTCATGAGTAAACTTGTTCTTATCCGAAACTTGGTAAGGGAAATAATTAAATTCTACCGAAGCAGTGATTTTTCCACTATACTCATAATTCCCTAATAATAAATTAAAGAACGTCGTTTTGCCTCGTCCATTCCTACCAATAAATCCCAGTTTCCAATCCGTATCTATTTGAAAATTTACACCTTCAAAAATGTTATCAAAGCTACCTGGGTATGAAAAAGTTAAGTCTTGGACTTTTATCATTGACATAATAATTCCTCCTTTATATATCGAAACGTTTCATATAAAGTCGGAACATCCATCAATTTTTTAATTCCTCCATATAAGTTTGATGGATATTAACGACTTATATAGAGCATTACATGTGTAACAATAGTCTCTGAATTACTCACTTTTCTCTCTCCTTTATTTGTTAGGTTAAGGTTACAGACTAATGATTATCAACTTACCTATAAGAGAATAAAAAAATCCCCCAAATTTGTGATTGGAAGGATTAGCCTTTCACTTATACTTAATAAGTCCTTATTAATCATTGGAATCATGACAAATAAAGTATGAACTGATTTGTGAAAAATGGATAGACTAACCCTATATTTTGTAGTTTGAAGTTATTAATTTCAAATTAAAATATCGATTAGTTAATCATTATTCATCCATCAGTCCTCTCATTATTCTATTTTTAGAATAACATTCTTTTTTATGGAACGCAATTTCAGAATCATCTTCACATTATCCAATCTCATTTAAATCACCGGATCTCTTCTGCCGATTTTTTAGCGTCTTTCGCAAATTCTATTAAACTGACTGTATTATTTGGTCGCATTTACCAGGTGAATTTCCTGAATATTTATATTACCATTGAATTGTCGAGTCTAAATTTTTTTGGCAGCTACTTGAAGTCCCGCTTCGTCACGGGACTTCTTTCCTTTTTTCATAACTTTCTTCTTTTATGGGATCATTTGCATCGTTTCTTCTCTGTATAATCATATTATTATGGGCATTTCAGCAAACATCCCCTAATACATTCCAGAGCTTTTGCTATTAAACAAAAAAGTCGCCTACAAGGACCGTTCTAATTCTCTAGCTCCTCCACTACCATCTCGTCTAATACGCTTTAAATATATTCAATTAAACCATTCGTTTATAAATAAGTTTGATTATTTCTTGATGCTTGTGCCATTAAAGCGCCCGATTGTGAAATTGGCAAAGGCAGTCTAATTATCGAATAGCCCTCTTCCCCTCAAATTTGCGGAAACTGGCTCCATTCCTATTTCACGTGCCCATATAGATAACTGGCCGATATGGTGGATTTCGTGGACAATGATGTGACGTATGATCTCTCCATGTGTACATTCAATGACTCGGCGCCTGATTGGTGCGTCTCTCGAGCTAATCGGTTCTTTATTGAAATCAGTTTCTGAAAGTTTCCGAGAATCCATTTCATTTGTCCAAGATGTCACAAACAGCTTGACTTTCTCGTGGTATTGAGCTGAAAGATTTTTCACTTTTTGTAAGCTAGCATAATCTTCAAACAATGGCTCCTCAGGCACTGGTTCACCTCGCAAACCTAAGATCCACATATATTCCACATCTACAATGTGAAATAGAGTATGTAGGATACTGCCGAACCCACCGACCCGTTTCTTTAATAGTTCTTCATCCGGTATGTCTTCGCACAATGTAAACCAATCATCACGAACTTGCCAGTTATATTGAAACAGTTTCAGCATCACAACAACCTCCGTCTTTTAAATTAACATTTAATATTCACCAAAAGACTTCAAAATCCTTATTTAAATAATAACTCTAAAAAACCTGTTAAAACCCTCTACAAACTAGCCCTTTAATTGAGCATTCTAAATGAATTTAAAAGGGCAAAAGAAAAACCCTATTATACAGGGTTTTATCAAACTTTGTTTTAAATTATCAATCTATGACATTCGAAACTCTCAAAGGTAGTCATCAAAATTGCCTTATTATTATCAACAGAACGATGCCAACGACTACTAATCTATCGAGGAATACTTTTTCCCTTAAAGTGAAGTAGTTCTTTAGCTTGGATATTCCTATGAAAGCTAATATACAAATAACATCAATACACTTGTAACTATCCCGACCCAAATACAGAGAATGAAACAATAGCCCATGATATCTTTAATTTTCAATCCTAGCACTCCTAATAGAGGTAGTGCCCAGAACGGCTGAATTAGATTTGTCCATGCGTCCCCCCAACCTACCGCCATTGCGATAGTAGCTGGATCTACACCTAACTTCAAGCCTGCTGGTACCTGCAGCGGTCCTTGCAAAGCCCATTGTCCCCCGCCAGACGGCGCCAATAAATTCACCAATCCCGCCGACCAATATGTAAATATATCAAATGTATCCTTTGAAGCAATGGACGCCATCCATTCGATGATTGAACTTCCCAATCCTGAACTTCCTAAAACAGCGATAATCCCTGCATAAAACGGAAACTGTAGGATAATTGGCGAAATGGATTGCGCGGATTCTTTAAATCCTTGTGCAAAGTTGCCAAGGGAACCATGTAGTAATAAACCGAGTGACAAGAAAAATAAATTAATGATATTTAAATCTAAGCTGCGACCGTTTATAAATTCATACATACAATACAACGTGCCGATTGCACCTAATACGATTCCGAGAATTGGTGTCCATTCTAATTTTTCCGCAGCAGTTAAATCTTTTTGAGGGGGTTTTACAAAAGAATTTGTATCTGTTTCGTTTGCTTGATACCTGATAATCCCGCTCTTTGGAGCCATAAGTACAATAATAATCGGCATTGTGATGAATAGAGCGAAAAAAATAATTAGAGTAGAGTAACTAAAGATTGTTTGTGAGGTAGGAATAATTCCAATCATATCTGCAAGAAAATGATCCTTTGTGGCAATTGTCAAGCCAATAGAGCTGGAAAGGCCTGCACTGTATAAGGCTGTCGGAGCATAAGCAGCTGCTACAAGCAATGGAAAATGTGCATTCGGATTCTTTTTCGCCACTTCCTTCGCAATGATTGCTCCCACAACTACCGCTAATCCCCAATTGATGTAGTACGCAATTGCACTAATTAAAAATGTCATCGTATAAGCCTTTTGAGGTGTGTCTGCTAACTTTGCAACTGACTGCAAACCTCTATTAACAAACGGGACGGACGCTAACGTCATCCCTGTAACCATTAGTAATACCATTTGCATTGTAAAAGTCAAATAAGTCCAAAACCCATCTCCCCAAGATTTTACGATTGCATACGGCTTAGAGGGATTCATCAAAAATGCCACAATAAAAGTAAACAAAGTGAGCAGCACAGCAATAACAAAGGCGTCCGGTACATACTTCTGAGACCATCTCGAAAACATATTTGCGCACTTTGTAAGCAATGATTCTTTCTTTCCTAGATCTGCATCTGTGTTTTTCTCTAATAGGGAATGCTTCATAAATATTCTCCTTTCCAAATTTTAATAAGATAAATATGAATAACATTCCACAAAAGAAAATAAATTCCTTTTACACATGCAGATTCTTCTCCCATTTAACTTAAGGAAATTTTTCATCTCTAGCTAGTATTTCTACCGCATAATTTACTTCTATATTTATACTAGAATAATTTATTCCTTATACATTCTTAATACATTCCTGTCCTCCAATATTAAATCTTCTTTATGTTTAAATGTAAGTCAAATTATATTTTTAGCCCATCATCATCACTATAATTATCCAATCTTAATATTTTCCTTATAATTCTTTAGAAATTCTTTAACTTTTCTTTCCTCCTAGTTAAATATTAATTTTTACACTAGTAATATCGAGATACAAGGAGGATAGCCTATGCAATATTTTAAGAAACTGATGCTTCTTATCTTATCTTTTCTTATTACTGCAATTGTTGTTTTTTATTTTTATTTCTATGTAAATGGACCTTCAATTAAAGCTAAATCAGCTATTTTAATAGATACAACATCAGAAGAAATTGTATATAAAAAAAATGAAGATATCCCTCTTCCCTCAGTAAGTTTATCAAAAATGATGACAGAGTATATTGTGTTAGAACAAATACATAAAGGAAATATCAATTGGGATGATCGTGTAAAAATAAATGATTCTTCCATTCAAACAGAGAGAAAGGATATTGATATAAATACTGCCGATCAAGTAACGGTTCGTGATCTGTTTCATGCAATGGTTCTTACATCTAATAATAGTGCGGCTGTATCTTTAGCAGAACATATTTCAAAAAGTGAGCAAGACTTTACGAATTTAATGAATGAAAAAGCGACACAACTTGGACTTTCTAATAAAACATATTTTGCAAATGCAAGCGGTATTATAGTGAATCAACAAGAAGAATCTAAAATAACAGCTTTAGATGCCTCCAAATTAGCCCAGCATTTACTAACAGATTATCCTATAATATTGGAAATTTCCAAATTAACCTCTTATCAATTCACCTTCAAAGATATACATGTTTTCAATACAAATAAAATGTTGTATTCACTTGATAGCAATGTGAAATTTAAAGGCGTCGATGGTTTACAAACTAGCTTTGCAAATTCTGCTGGATATAGTTTTGCTGGTACAGTGCAACAAGGAAACAAAAGATATATTTCCATTGTAATGGGGGTCAACGGAGAAAATAGCGTGTTTATCGAAACAAAAAAACTATTTACTTATGGTTCCGAGCCTACTCGCATTCCATCTCTTCAATCTGTTAAAGATTATGCGCTTTCATGGATCTCGTTATTTCAGTTTAAAAATCTATTTGTACAAACAATAATAATTTTTGTTATTATCATCATTTCGCTATTCCTACATATACGAAAAAAAGATTCAGAGGATTTTTAATTTCAAACCCTCTTTTACATAAAAACCGACTTGCGTTTTCAAGACAAGTCGGTTTATCTTAGTTTTCTTTTTCTTTATCTTTTTCATAATATAACTCATTTGCATACCTTCTATTTGTCCCCTTTAAATATGCAAAAATAATTTGAGGTCTCTTTATTAATGCCCAATCACCATGTTCATCAAATTTTCTACATGAAGTTGTCATATATGCTTTCTTTATCGTATTGAATTTTTTTCCACTCGTCTTACCATGTTTTTTTAAACGCATCGCAAATTCTGCATCTTCAGCCATTAACAAACCTTCGTTAAAACCACCAATTGCATTAAAATCTTTCCTATAACACCAGAACATCCCAACTGATATGAGTCCATATTTAAAAATGAGAGGAAGAATTAATAATACTCCCGATACTATGATTCCTAGTGAAATACGTTCAAACTTTGCTTTAACACCCCCACCTATATATTTTCCAGTCATTAATTGCTTTTCTATTTCACTCAACATATTCTCGCTCATCCAGCTATCTGCATCAATTGTAACAATGATTTCTCCCCTAGCTACTTTTGCACCAGCATTTCTTATTTTAGAAAGGTTTTTGTTTTCATCTTGTACAGTTACGCAATGATATGACTGGGCAATTTCTTCTGTTCGATCACTACAGCGATTTAGTACAACAATAACTTCAACCTTATTTTTATAATTTTTTGATGCAGCCACAATAGAATCCAGGCATCTACCAATATACCTTTCTTCATTGTGTGCAGGAATTATAATAGAAAATTTAATGTCTTGTTCACTATCTCCTCCTACAAAACAACTACCTCTATCCATGTTGCATCTCTCCAATACAATTCTTATATTTTGGCAATTCCTTACTATATATACAGATACATTTACTATAGAACAAATTTCTGTATTCACATTGAATTATAATTAAAATCTGCCTACTTTTTCATACAAAAAAACACCGGAATTTAGGATTTATGCCTAACGACTCGGTGCTCCTTTCTTTCTAACAATGATCATTACCTAGAATAATTCAATACAAAACTGGCATTCCTATTCTAAAGAATTCAATTTCTATATTACCCCTTAAGATAAATAGCCTATTATCATGTTGCCTTAGCTTATATAATATCTCTTATTTACTATTTTTTCAAAAAATACGTTAACGGGGGCCTTTACACTTTCGCCGACAAATGAATCCGCAGCAAAATGAATAACTACTTCTACTAATCTAAGTCTTTTCCTGTTCCTTCTGCCTTCACAGCTCGGTGCTATCACCCTAGAGATTACACCCAAGACAGACACAAAAAAGGAGCAAGCCCCTATTACATAAAGATTAATTAGTGGTTTGCTCTCTTTTTTCAAGCATATTCACTCTTGGGTTCTAGTGAACATTTTTTCACCAAAACAGAATAAACCAGTCTGGAACCCAGTCTATTCTGTCGCATTCATTCACGTTATTTAGAATGTCTTCAAAATTTCTGTCCCTTTAAATTGAGGCAGCCAGTCACCATGTGCTTCAATGAGATCATCGCATAATGAGACGATATCATCGATAGACAGTTCTGCCGCAGTATGTGGATCAAGCATTGCGGCCTGATAAATGTGTTCTCTCTTACCTGTTATAGCTGCTTCAATAGTAAGAAGCTGGGTATTGATGTTGGTACGGTTCAGCGCCGCCAGCTGTTCAGGAAGTTCTCCTACATAACAAGGTGTAATTCCGCTCCGATCGACCAGGCACGGAACTTCAACCACAGCTTTTTCCGGAAGGTTACTGATTAAGCCGCCTGTATTCAAGACATTTCCGTGGAGTTTAAATGGTTTATCAGTTTCCATTGCATCAATGATATAAGAAGCATATTCAAGTGTACGTTTATGTGTCAGGTTTTTATTGTTAACAAGGTCTTCACGCATTTTCACCCAGTCCTCAATTTGATTGACACAGCGGCGCGGATATTCATCAAGCGGAATGTTCAACTTATCGATGAGTTTCGGATAGTTCCTTTTAATGAAGTATGGATGATATTCGGCGTTATGCTCGGACGATTCCGTTACGTAATAGCCGAAACGGTTCATCAGTTCCAAACGAACCATATCATCATGTTTTTCTTTTTGCTTTTCAGCCGCACGTTTCTTGATTTCCGGGTACAGGTCTTTCCCATCTCTTGTCACTTCTAAAAGCCAGGCCATATGATTGATTCCGGCAATTTTCCACTGGACATTTTCTGTATCCATTCCGAGCGAACGAAATAAGTACGGAACACAGACCTGAACGCTGTGGCACAATCCGACCGTTTTTACGCCACCGTAACGAATCATTGCCGCCGTTAACGTCGCCATCGGGTTTGTATAGTTTAAAAACCAAGCATCCGGACAAACTTCACGGATATCTTTGGCAAAATCAAGCATCACCGGAATGGTTCGTAATGCGCGAAAAATGCCGCCAATACCGATTGTATCTCCAATTGTCTGGCGAAGCCCATACTTTTTTGGAATTTCGAAGTCGGTCACCGTACAAGGCTCATATCCGCCGACCTGTATAGCATTAATGACGTATTTTGCTCCTCTTAACGCCTCTTTCCGGTCCGTATAAGTCTTGATGTACACGTTGCTACCGGAGCTTTCCTTTAGATTTTGCAGAATGTTCTCAGAATCCTTTAAGCGTTGATGGTCAATATCAAACAGGGCAAACTCGAATCCTTGGATACTAGGTATTAACATGCAGTCACCAAGTACATTTTTGGCAAAGATCGTACTTCCAGCACCTAGAAATGTAATTTTTGACATTTTCATCCTCCTCATGAACCATTTTTATTTATTATTTATTGCAACTAGGATCGGCTTTTTAGAATAAAAATCCGTGAAAAAAATCGTTCCATTGCAGTGTTCCTAAAAACAGTTTGTTCTAGTTGAATACCAGCATTCATTAACATGAAGCCATAATCCGATTTAGGCTTTTCTAAAAATTAGAACTCCAGATTTCTCTGTCTCTATCCTATGTAACCCTTTGAATAGATCGGTTTTATGTTTTCGGATTAAATTGCCAGTACAGCTGTATGTCTCAATTGTTATATTGACAAGATCTTTTTCTAAATCTAGGATGAACTCCTCGTTTAAAGTGCCATTTACAATAATAAATTCCTCGGGAATATTGGTACCAGTCTTAATACAAACATCTGCGTAAATGGCGATTAGTCTGGTTGAGTCATTCATAGTTTCTACTATCGGGTAAAGTAATTCTGGTGCAGTAGGCTTTAAATCACCATTCAATAATACGTCTTGGTATTTTTTCGAAAACCCTAGCCAAAACTTTGCCATTTCAAAATGATCTTTATTTAATTTTTCAAAACGCATGGAAAATTGCGGTACACCAAAAATGACATTGATTAATTGCAGTGCCGCATTTTCAGTCGTATCTTCTGGACTCCACATAATCATATCGGAATGAACAGCAGTGTTTCCTGATAGCAAGCGTAGATCCATAATACCAACACGGTTTGTAATTGCATCATTCGGGCAATCTCCTACCCTGAAAATATTTCCATATTTCCTCATATAAGGTCCGATATATCTTTGTCTGAATTCAACCATAATGGATGGCTTAATTAATTTTAAACTTTCCATAATATCAGTAAATAGACGATCCACCGCTTCCTGTACGGATTCATAATCCCGTTCTGGATCAAATTGAATTGCTTGGCCCTTCGCTCGATTTAAATCAAATAAATCAATAAAATCAAATTTAAATCCGTCTAGATCCCACTCTTTCAGAGCTTTTTCGTAAGTAGATATCAAATATTCCCTGACTTCTGGGTAACGTGGATCCAAAACTCCTGCCTGGAGACTATCATTGAAATATAAAATTTTACTTCGGAAGCGCTCCCACGTCTTTGAATAGATTCCCACAAATGGTACACTATACCACAATAAATATTTCATCCCCAAATCATGTACTCTCTCAACATGTTCCCTCATGCCCACGATTCTTTTAGGAGACACTTCCCAATCTCCACAATAAGCATAACCACGATGATCATCTTCTGTCTGCCAGCCATCGTCAACGATAACAGCCCCACAACCTAACTGTTTCGCAATCTCACATTGTTTCTCGATTTCATCATCAGATATGTCCTGATGAAAGCTATACCATGTCGAATACATAGGAAGCTTCGCAGTTTCTGGAACAAAGGATGGCCCATATCCATCCATTTCCTCATACCACACGGAAATATCTTGGATTGCTTGATAATAAGGAATATCCCTCATATCGACTCGAATCACTCCATCATAGGATGATCGAACTTTGGATGGCTCTGTAAATAATGTGATTTGCGCTTTCATCGTTCCAGTTTCTTCGTGGACGCCCAAATTAAAATTAACAGTATCCATCGCATTGGAATATGCTACAGCCAGCCTGTTTTGTCCTTCTTGATTATAGAAACAGCCAACCGGGGCTAATACTGTTGCTTTAGAAGAAAAACCTCCATCCCAATCCACACCGAAACTTTTACTACGGGAGGATCCCGGATGCCAATATGATTGAATATCAACAATTGGGTGATGCCAAACTAAATTAACTTTGGGGAATTGAATGGGTTGTTCTGATCCTATATGGATATGAACAAATAAAACTCCATTTTCTTCTCTTTGGTCAATTTTGACTTTGACACTATCTTCATGAATGGCCTCAATGTTTACCTTTTGTGTGATCATAGCCTCTCCTCCTCTTTTTCTTTTTTAGAATATTGAATTATAGAGCTACACCTTTTAAGCGAGCAAAAATATTTTTTGTAAACAATACGATGACTAGTGCAATACCACTACCACCAAACATGAAAATTAGACCTGGATATATTAAAAAAAGAAGTGCCATCAGAATGAGAGTGATGATGATCATGATCGTTTTTATCGGATTTGCTATGCCTATTAATGTGGCATATTTAAAATAATGAAATGTTTTTACTTCAAAATGATTAAATGTCTGAATAATATAGAGTAAATTCACTACATAAAATAAAAGCATTGACAAACTCATAAGGGAAAGAACCCTACTTACCAAGGTGTCATACATTTGAAAAAAATAAAGATCCGTCATAAGTATCGAGCCTATTAAAACGATGACAAAACCCATTTTGTTCGATTTTTTAAAATTAGATTGATAGGAATTCCAAAAAGTTGCTACCATTTTTGTATCCTTTTTGTTGATCAAATCCATTATTAATTGGAACATAGCAACAGTCGATGGGAATAATCCAAACACCCCAAAACCAATCAATGTAAATCCAATCCACAATAAATTAAGAAATAACAATTTCATGATCCATTCTAATAAATGATAAATCCTTGCGATCACGGCCCACTTCCTCCTTTCTGTCTTCCTTGATCAGGTAGGAAATAAACATTATTTGATACCTGTATTTTGAACGCCATCCAGGATAAAGCGCTGTGCTATAAAAAATACTATAATGGGAGGAATACAAATTAATAGAGTCGAAGCCATGATAGAAGTCATATCAACTCCAAACATCCCTTTGAATTGCATGAGTCCCAACGTTAAAGTGTATTTACTTTGATCGTTCAGAAAAATTAATGGTCCTAAATAATCATTCCATGAGCCTAACATTTGAAACACACCGACAACCACCAATACTGGAGCCATTAACGGAATGAATATCCGAGAAAAAATTTGAAAATGGTTCGCTCCGTCTATGATCGCTGCTTCTTCCATTTCTTTAGGAACTCCTAATAAAAATTGGCGAAGTAAAAAAATGAAGTAGGGTGATCCAAAAAAGTTAGGAACAATCAGTGGTTTTAAAGTATTAATCCAGCCCAACTGATTAAATTCCATATATAAGGGAATTGCAGTTACATCCCAGGGAATCATCATTCCTGCTAGTAAAATTAGAAAAAGAATGTCCCTTCCTTTAAAATTGAATCTGGCAAATCCATAAGCTACTAAAGAAGATGATAATAGTTGTCCGATGATGCCTAATCCTGTAACAATCAAAGAATTTTTCAGAAATGTTGTAAAAGGTAAAACAGTCCAGGCTGTATAAAAATTACTAAATTCAAACTGAGACGGAATTAGTTTCGGAGGAAAAACAAATGTCTCAGCAGGGGTTTTTACAGCTGTAATGAACATCCAAAGAAATGGTGCGATAAAAAATAAACAAAAAATAATCAGTATTGTATGTACAATAACCTTCGTTGTTATACTTCTCGTAATCATCATATTCCTCCTTTCCTATTTTTGTTTCTTTTTCATTTCATTTTCATAGTAAACCCAAGTATTAGATGTTTTGAAAACCAGTAATGTCAGAGCCAAAATAATTAAGAACATAAACCAAGCATTTGCGGATGCATAACCCATTTTAAAATACTTGAAAGCATTTTCATAAACATACATCGCATAGAAATACGTCTTTCTTAAAGGTCCTCCACCTGTTAGAACAAGCGCGAGTGTTAACTGTTGAAATGCTGAAATGATAGCAGTAATGACATTAAACAGAATGGTTGGACTAAGCATCGGAAGTGTTATTTTACTGAACTTGTGCCATTTACTTGCACCATCTATATCTGCAGCTTCATATAGGTCTTTCGGTATATTTTTTAAACCGGCTAAGAATATCAGCATCATAGTCCCTTGCCCCCAAATACCTGCAAACACGATGGCAAAAAGTGACCAGGTTGGATCATTTAGCCAGTTTGGTCCATTAATGCCTATTAATGATAGTAGATAGTTTAGTAAACCGTATTCACCGTCGTACATCCATGACCAAATCATTGAAAGGGCTACTCCCGAAACAACCGTAGGAAGATAGAATATCGTTCTATAGCCTGAAAGCCATTTTACTTTTTGATTTAATAATATAGCTAGCAAGAGAGCAATACCGATGTTTAACGGTACTAAAATAGCAGCAAACTTAAAGGTAACTCCTAAAGATTGCCAAAACACTGGATCATTTGTAAACATATCAACATAATTTTTGAAACCAATAAACGTTGGGGTTCCAACAGTAGGCCAATCAAAAAAGCTTATGATAAGAGAAAAAATCAAGGGTCCGAACGTAAAACAGAAGAAACCAATGATCCAAGGAGAAATGAATAGATAGGGAGTAAGGTCTCCCCATCTAATCTTTGATAGAATGGATATAGGTCGTTCGGGAACCGTTTGAGTTATTTTATTTTCAGTTTTTATAATCATAAAATGATCCCCTTCTTTCTCTTAAACTATTTTTTCAATTCAGGCTCTATTAATTTAACCGCTTCATTCAAGGCTTTATCTGCTGAATTTTGCCCTAATAATACACTGCTAATTGCATAATCTAGTTTTTTGTCAACTTCTGTCCATTTGCTTGTAAGTAAAAAGCCTGGAGTATCTGATGATCTTTCAAGCATAGAATAGAATGTACTTAATAACTGATCATTTTTATGACTTTGTTCGGAAACCACACTCTTAAGTACTGGCATATCAGACTTTCTCATTTTTGCTGCTTCTGCTGATACAAAGTATTTGATAAATTTCCAAGCTATGTCTTTTTCTTTAGAGTCTTTGGCCATTGCAATTCCTGCAGAATGGATAACACCCTTTGAAGGTTGTCCATGAAAGGATGGAATTTCTGCAGTTCCAAAATCCATGCCAGCCTTTTTAAATTCTTCTAAAGGCCAAATGCCGTTCTCGATCATAGCTATTTTCCCTGATTTGAAACTATCAGTGACTTTATCAGACACAATAGCACTATTTTCATCAATCATATGTTGAAAGTCTTTAAGGATTTCTTGTGTTTTTGAACTATTCATATATCCATCTACCTTTTTGCCATCAGGACTAATGAAACTACTCCCATTACTCCATACATATTCTTGGAATGCATATGAATTTTTTTTGGAAGAGAGAACAAACCCATATTGTTTCTTTTCAGGATTGGATAACTTTTTCGCTGCATCACTGAACTGCTCCCAAGTCCAACCAGAAGTCGGAAGAGGTACCCCTGCTTCTTGGAAAAGTTTTTTATTGTAGTAAATGACGCGAGTGGTAAAACCAACTGGAAATCCATAGGTAGTATCTTTAAATTTGTGATAGTTTAGAATATTTGTATAAAAATCATCAAAAGTAGTTTTAAAACTACTGTCTTTATTTACGTAGTCATCAAGTGGCTCCAGAGATTTATAGTAATCTGGATAATTCCACATATACATGACATCAGGGGGATTTTTTGCTCCGAAAGAAGCAGCCAGCTTATCCTCAAACCCGTCAGCATATGCTTCAACTTGCACTTTCACTCCTGGATTCGCCTTTTCAAACTTTTTCGCAATATCTTGTTGATATTTGAGACTCTCTCCAGTATCCCATGTAGCAAAGCGTAATACTTTCTCCCCACTTTTACCTTGACTAGAAGATTTCTCACTGTTCGCGCAAGCAGAAAGCACCACTGCAAAAGAAATAGCTAAAATTAATAATAACGATATTCTTTTTTTCAACATAAATCCCCCCTATCATTTTTTGAAGATCAATTTTGTCTTTTGTAAAACAATCTTTAGACCTAACTTTAAGAATGCGTTTTCATTCCTTCTTAAAAATTTTTTAAATCCCCTCACCTCCACAACTTTTTCTAATAATCAAATTAGTCGGAACCACCACTTTTAATGGCAGTGTTCTCCCATCAATGCGTTCAACTAGAAGATTTACTGCTACTTTCCCCATCTCCTCGGTGTGAACTTTTACAGTGGATAATGGAGGAGTAACAAATTCGCATAATTCAATCCCATCAAATCCAAAGATTGCGATATCATTAGGAACCTTTAATCCTGAATCCGTTAAAGCTTTCAAAGCACCAATGGCCATAGGATCACTTCCAATGAAAAAGGCGGTAGGGAGATTCCCTGAATGGATCGCTTCCTCCATTAGCGTTAAGCCATCTTTCGTTGCCCATTTTCCAATATAAGTATATTTCGGGTTATATAATCCCTGTTCCGTTAGCATTTTTTCATATGTTCTTTTTCGTACATCTTGAATCTCTAATTTTCCAGATAATCCACCAATGGTATATGATTGACCACCAATATAACCGATTTTTTTGTGTCCTAAATCCAATAAGTATTGAATAACCTTTTCAGTAGCTTTTTCACAATCTATCACCACTGAATCATATAGTTGTTCGTCAGGAGATACATCGACAAACACTAAATGTTGTACTTGCTTTACTTGATTTTCCACCTCTTCTTGACCTATGACTCCTACTACTATTAATCCATCCAATCCTTCTAGATCCTTTTTATTGAAAGGAGGTCTCAACACTTTCGATAGTTCAATTCCCAATTCAATCATCCTCTTTTCAATTCCATTACGAATGGCCAAAAAATATGGATCATCAAATTCCGATTCCTGAGAAAGATACATCAAAAGCCCAATTTTTCCGTACTGCTTAGGATTGGTAATTTTTTTTTCTATATTTCGTTGCTTTTTAGGTATGTAATCTAACTCTTCTGCAGCCTGAAGGATTTTTTTCCGAGTCTCTTCTGTAACGGATAAAGTTTGGTCCTCATTTAACACTCTTGATACAGTCGTTTTTGATATCTGTGCCTTTTTGGCAATTTCATTTAATGTTACCAATATGATTACCTCTTTTTCTATTTTTAGTAAATAAAAATTAATAATTTACTGAATTTTTACTTAAATATAATATATCAGAGGTAAAAAATAAGCGCAATATTAATTTTCATAATTTTCAATTTAATTTTCCGCCACTATTCACCCATATTGAAATTCAAGGATCCGAAGATTTTAATAACTATTAACATTCACTCATTTTTTATTACGATAAAAAGAGCGAAAAAAGTCCAGTAAATAAATCAATTAATTCAGTAAACTAAAAAAATAAATCCCCAAAATAAAAATTTACTGAAGAAACATTCAGCCTCTTCAACTGTAATTGCATTAATCTCATTGCTATTGGGGTAGCGAGTGCCATCAAAGGAGTTAATAAAAATAATGATTTTTGAGGGTAACACGGGTACAATGTGGCTTCATCCTCGGGTCTAATTGGTATGGAATTACAAAGAGTAATGGCCATATTCACCGTTAATTTAAAAAGAATCGTAAAACTTTTTGGGTTCATTTCATTCCTTCCAGAATTATGGATTGAAAGTCGGCTTTTCTATTTAATATAAGAACTTTTCATTGGTGATTTTTGGTTACCTAATTATATTAGATTGTGAAAGGATGTCCAAAATTCCGACCCGTTTTCAATGTAAACGTCAAGTAACTCCAAAATATACAATAAAAGTTGATTTTGGAGTTATTTTTTGTTTGCTTCACTTTTTTGGTACTTTGCAACTAGATGGTAAATCCATTGATCACGGCAAGACTTTATCAATTTCCTCTTTATTGTTTTAATCGATGTTAGGAAGTGTTTCAAACAAATAACGAAGATAATGATAGGGACTTAGACACTACAGCAACTGTTTGAACAACATCAAAAACATCTGATCAATTTGATAGTTCTTATCTACTGTTATCACACGAGGTTTAGAAACGTACGAAAAGGCCAAGGCTTTCTTGAAAAAGCACTTGGCTGCTTGTTTATCTCTTGATTTACTTAGATAAAAATCAATGGTATTCTGTTCTGAATCAACGGAACGATATAAATATAGTGCATTTTTACTTTAATATAGGTTTCATCAACTCTTCATGAATCATTTGCTGTTTTAGATGCTGTCGTACTTTCTCTTTTAATTGAGATCCATATTGATGAACTCAGCGCATAATCTTTGTATGATCAATTGATAATCCTCTTACCTCCATCATTTTCACCAGATTAGATTTTTATTATATTTCCAATCAATTTAATATTTTCTCCATCAATAACTATCCCGGCACCATCTTTACAAGCATAAATTGTCCTATTTTTCAACTTGGAATAATCCCTTACTAAATCTAAATATTTTTCACTCTGTTCCTCACTCCAATGAGGCAGAAAATCAAAATCTACAAAACCTAAAGAGCTTCTATCCTCTAGTCCTATTATATCTTTGTCTACAAATTGAGCTGTATCAATACTTTTAGTTGTTATTATACTGCCTGCACTAACCCCAATCAAAATCCCACCATTTTCCACATAATATTTTAATGGCTGCATTAAATTTCTTTTTCTTAGGGAATTTAAAAAGAGGAATGTGTTTCCACCCGAAAGATGTATTGCATCATAATTAAATATGTCATTAATCTTTCTTTCATCGTATTCTTTATCTAAATCAAAATATTCTACATTACTAATTCCTAATTCTCTATAGTATTTAACTACATAATTAAAATACTTTCCTGTTACATCTGAAGATGATCGAAGATATGCTATTGAAGGGTTTTCTTTATTTAATAATCTTAAAAGTTCATAATCCAATTTTCTATCTTCTTGCACTTGATCACTATATAGTACTATTTTTCTCACTAAAATCCCCCTATTTTCTAGTTCGTAAATTACTTGTTTTCAGTTAATTAAGCCTAGTGTTTATCACTGACACCTATAAAAAGAACTGCAATTATGTATTAATATCACCTTTCATCATTACTTTTTCAGAAGTATATTGTCTTACATGTTCATAAGCAAGTTCAATTGCGTGTTCTTTTGAATCTATAAGAGATAGATTACGTGTTAATGGATTCCAATATTCATATCCCTCATCTTCTGTCCATCGAAAAACTTCAATTGTATATAATTTGTCATTCAAAATACATACAACTAACTTTCAGCTCGATAATTCTTCCCAAGCTCTTCTCCTATCGAAAAATAGTGCCTAAAGTTATAAAATAATGGACTCCATTTTTGCGGATCAATATGATTTTCCCCTAGTATTATCTCTTCATGCGCATGTACATGAACAATCTCGGTTTCAACAATTGCAAAGAAAGGATCATATTCTGGAATCCTAATTTGTTTTACGATTGTTTCGATTTGTAATGGGCATTCTTTAATACGTTGTGGTTTTACAAATTTTGAATCTAGCAGAGTCAAGCCAGCTAGTGCAAATTTATCTTTTTGATAGGTATATCCCATTTCTTGTTTGTAAACTGGGACATGTTCTAATCCTGTATAAGGTGCGATTTTTTCCACTTGTTTCCACTGCGATGAAGAAGGTAAATTAATAACACATTCTCTATTCCTTTCAAGATTTTCAATCGATTTACCTCCCAAACCAATACCTAAAATTACATAGTTTCCTAAAGCCCATGAAGAAGACATTGGACTAATATTTGTTGTTCCATCCTCATCTAATGTCGATAATAAATAAATTGGCATTCCATAGTATAAAATCTTTGGTTTTATTTCTTTACATAACAGTTTCTCTGTTTTAGCATTCATACTATCACTCCTAAATTCGATATTTATTTGTATTGTAAAACACAAATAATTCCATTATCATCGAAATATGGATGTAAAATAAGGAGTGATGCAAATGAATGTAAACGCAGCAAAAATAGCTTCTCTTATTAGTGATACATCACGAGCAACCATCTTAATTCAACTTTTGGATGGTCGTCCACACCCAGCTACTGAATTAGCACATGCCGCAAAAATCAAACCACAAACAGCTAGCTTTCATCTTCAAAAACTATATGAAGCAGAAATTATAGATGTTGAGAAACATGGAAGACACCGTTATTACAAAATAACCAATCATACAATAGCAGAATCTCTAGAAAAAATACTATATTTAGCTCCCCCAGAACAAATTCAATCCTTAAAGCAATCGAAAGAGACTAGAGAAATTCAATATGCCAGAACTTGCTATGACCATTTAGCTGGGAAATTAGGTGTTGAAATTACAAATTCACTTTTGAATAACAACATATTAGTTAAGGAAAATTTACAATTTGAGGTGACTAAAGAGGGACAATTATTTTTCAAAGAATTTGGTATTGACTTGGATTCATTATACAGGAAAAGACGAGCATTCTCAAAATGTTGCTTAGATTGGACTGAAAGACAACACCATATAGCAGGAGCCTTAGGAAAAGCTATATTAGAAAGAATGTTAGAACAAAATTGGGTAACAAAAGCCCCGAAAACGAGAGCTATACATGTAACACATTTAGGAGAACAACAAATATTGCGTACATTTCTTATAAAATGAATTTTTTATTACAAAAATCAATTCTCCTATATACAGAAGAAAACTCGCTTCCTTATACCACAAAGCTTGCGAGTTTTACTTCTTACCAGTAATCATAAATAATAGAATCTAATGTGATTACGGTAAACGTGCTAGGAGCTAGAGCTGTCGTAGAATTCATTAAAATAATGAACTCTATTTGATACTATATGTAAAAGGATGAAAAGCGTTTGTACAATTAGAAGAGTCCTAAAAAGCCCAATGTGGTATCTACTCATTGGTTAGCTCCCCTGTATAAATTCGATATTTTCTCATTACTATTAATTTTTTACACATATAAGTTTACCTACTAAATTATGAGAATCACAAATAAGAAGCCATTCGCTTTTGAAAATAGCTTCTTTTAAAGAAAACTAGTTATTCTTTTTTACAATGTTAAGAAGCTCTGCATGTATTTCAGAAGCAATTTCTGGTTCTTGTTCACTAACTGCAATAATCTCACAAAGAGATACTGTGCTGCGTGTAGTACGACCGGTTCTTATGGTAACAGTATCACAATTTACAGATTCAACAACACCAACAATTTCAATTATAGTTCCTCTTAAAATCAAAGTAACTAAATTAAAACTATCTCTTAGTTCCCTTAACTTACGGAAAATACCAGTTGTACAGCAACAATCACATTTTTCATTATGATCTTTTTTGCACTCTTTAAATTTCTTCAAGCAATCATCATTATCATCCCAGCATTTAGAATGCTTTTTGTGATCCCGGCATTTAGAATGGGTTTTTTCAAACCATTCATCACGACAACCCATAATTTCCACTCCTTTATTCTTTTACTACACAATATGAAAAAAAGGATGAAAATGATAAAGACAAAAACATAGGAGGTAGAAAAATAAACGGTTATCCAATAGAAAAGAATATAGAATATCCAAAAATAAATAACGAACTCTTATAAAAAAGAGTTCGTTATTTATTTTTTATACTTGCTCAGATTGTAACCCCTGAATATATGATACAACTTCTGGATTCACTAACGAAGATAAATCTCCCAACTCTTTCCCTAAGTATGCTGCTTTAATTACCCGTCTCATTACTTTAGCATTTCGTGTTTTCGGCAAGTCCTCTACAACATGAATATCTTTTGGACATAACGCCTTTCCGATATGAGAGTTTACTAAATTCAATAATTCTTTTTTTAGTTCAGATGTAAATTTTATTCCTTCTTGTAAAACAACAAAGCAATGGCAGACTTCCCCTTTCACCTCATCTGGTACACCAATTGCAGCAGCTTCTATTACATTAGGATGTTTTACAAGAATTGATTCATATTCAGCTGGTCCAATGCGTTTTCCTGCAATATTTAATGTATCATCGGAACGTCCTGTAATGATATATTGTTCACCGTCATAGATTACCCAATCACCGTGTACCCACTTATTATCAAAGCGCGACCAATATGTATTAACGTAGCGCTCGTCATCTTCCCAGAAGCTTTTCGTCATTCCAACCCATGGTTTTTCTAAACACAATTCGCCAACTTCATCAAGAATCGGATTGCCTTGTTCATCTAATACAACAGCTGCCATTCCTGGTAATGATGCATTAAAACTAATCGGCGCAATTGGTTTAACTAACACGTTTCCAAAGATTCCACCAGAAATTTCGGTTCCACCTGAATAGTTACAAATTGGTACCTTTCCTTTTCCAACTGTTTCAAAAAGCCACATCCAAGGATCAGGATTCCACGGTTCACCTGTTGATGCAAATACCTCTAAACTTTCCAGAGAATGTTTCTTTACATATTCATCACCTTTTGCCATCAATGCTCGAATTAATGTTGGAGAAATTCCAAGATGTGTAATTTGATATCGATCGACAGTTTCCCATAATCGATCTGCTTCTGGATAGTCTGGAACACCTTCATACATGACCATTGTTGCCCCATTAATAAGGGAACCAAATAATAAAAATGGTCCCATCATCCAGCCCATATCAGTTATCCATAACACACGATCACCTTGCTTAATATTCATACCAAATCCTGCATCAAATGCTGATTTCAAAGGGAATCCAGCGTGCGTATGTACCGTTCCTTTTGGCTTACCAGTCGTTCCCGATGTATATATGAGCATAAGCGGATCATCGCTTTTCATTTCTTCAGCATGTGTAAATGGCTTTTCCTTTTCAAGAATACTCCAGGAAAGATCATAATTGTGAGGTGTAAAATTATTTCCGGCATGACGGACAATCACAACTTTCTCAACAGTCGGACAATGTTCACACGCTTTATCCACCTCATCTTTTAATGAAACGATTTTACCGCGGCGTGAGAATCCATCAGCTGTAATAATCATTTTGGATCCTGCTGCTTGTACACGCGTCATAACTGCATCAGCTGCAAATCCAGAAAAAATCGGAGAAATAATTGCACCGATTTTCATTACTGCTAACATAGCAACAACTGTTTCTGGAATCATCGGCATGTAAATTGTTACACGATCACCTTTTTCAATGCCCATATGCTTCAAACCATTCGCAACGTGGCTTACCCAGCTATCAAGTTCTTCATATGTAAATGTTTTTGTTGTTCCATTTTCACCTTCATACATGAGGGCAGGTTGTTTTTTTGTTTCTTCATCTGCAAGCCAACGAGATAAAGCAGATTCAACTACATTGCACGTTCCCCCTGTATACCACTGTGCAAACGGTGTACCGTTTGCTAAATCTAACACTTCTGTATACGGCCTCATCCATTGATAGCCAACTGCACGTTCTGCTTCTCCCCAAAACCATGCAGTTTCTTCAATTGACTTGTTATAAAATGCTTCATAATCGTCATAACCCAGCGATTTCATCCATCCGTGTAAACGCGTTTTCTCTTTATATTCTTCTGTTGGAAACCATACCGCTTGTTTCACTGTTTTCCCCTCCTCATATTTCGAATAAGAAAGCCCTTAATAGGGCTTTTATACTGGATAAACTGGATGTTTCCGATCTGTAAATACTTGATATTTACTCATATACATTTCAAAGCGTTTCTTTAATTCTTCACGTAAATCATTCGGATGAACAATACCATCTATCACCATTTCTGATGCTAGTCGATAAATATCAATATCTTGTTTATATTCTTCACGTTTTTCTGCAATAAAACTTGCACGCTCTTCTTCTGGTAGCGCTGCAATTTTATTCGCGTATACAGCATTGACAGCAGCTTCAGGGCCCATTACAGCAATAGAAGCCGTCGGCAACGCAAGGCAGCAATCCGGCTCGAAAGCTGGGCCTGCCATTGCATATAAACCAGCACCATATGCTTTACGAACAACAATTGAAATTTTCGGTACTGTCGCTTCACTCATTGCAGAAATCATTTTCGCACCGTGACGAATAATACCAGCTCTCTCCACTTTTGTTCCAATCATAAATCCAGGCACATCGGCAAGGAATAATAATGGAATATGATATGCGTCACATAAGTTAATAAACTTTGCTGCTTTATCAGCAGAATCGTGGAATAATACGCCACCTTTCATACGCGGCTGATTTGCAACAATACCAACAGGTTTCCCATCGATTCGTCCTAATCCTGTAATGAGTTCTTGCGCAAATAACTTTTTCACTTCAAAGAAAGAACCTTCATCGATAATACGGTTAATAAGATCTTTCATATTAAAAGGAGCATTTTGATTTTCTGGGATGATTTGTTCTAACGTTTTTTCGAACTGCTTTGGTTCTTGAGGCTTAGTCGCAGGAGCATTTTCTTGATAGTTACTTGGAAAATATGAAATATATTGTCTTGCCTGAGCAATTGCATCTTCTTCTGTTTTACATAACACATCTCCGCATCCTGATACGGAACAATGCATACGAGCACCGCCCATTTCCTCTAATGTTACTTTTTCACCAATAACCATTTCAGCCATGCGCGGTGAACCTAAGTACATGGATGCATTTCCTTCCACCATCATAACAACGTCACAAAAAGCAGGAATATAAGCACCACCAGCTGCTGAAGGACCAAATAATAAACAAATTTGCGGTACCTTACCCGACAGCTTCACCTGGTTATAAAAAATACGTCCTGCACCGCGGCGGCCTGGGAACATTTCAACTTGATCCGTAATACGAGCACCGGCAGAATCAACTAGATAAAACAGTGGTACACGTAACTTTTCAGCTGTTTCCTGGATACGTAAAATCTTTTCAACTGTACGAGAACCCCAAGATCCAGCTTTCACTGTTGAATCATTCGCCATCACACATACAGTTCGTCCGTGTATTTTACCAGTAGCAGTTACAACCCCATCTGCCGGTAAACCTGACTGCTCGCAATTTGCAAAGAGAGCGTCTTCTACATACTCGCCATTATCAAATAGAAGAGCTAAACGATCCCGAACAAAGATTTTTCCTTTTTCTTTATTTTGCTCATGATATTTCGGAGCTCCGCCTTGTTTAATTGTTTCAACACGTTCTGCAAACGAATTAGATTGTTGTTTTTGTTCTAGCACATTTACTCCCCCTTATACATCGGCTTACGTTTTTCCTTAAATGCCTGTAGTCCTTCTAATCGATCTTTCGTATGAATCACACCTTCATACGCCAGCTTTTCCATTTGTAGTCCAGTGTGCAAATCCACTTGTAAACCATTTGAAATTGCCTCTTTTGCTAATCGAACAGCAATTGGGCCATTACTAGCAATACGTTCTGCAATTTCAATTGCTTTTTCTTCTAGTAAGTTTGTTGGTACAACAAATTCTACCATTCCGTATTCCTTCGCTTCATTTGCTGAAATACGTCTTGCTGTATAAATTAATTCTTTTGCTCTACCAATACCAATTAGTCTTGGTAGTCGTTGCGTACCACCGGCTCCTGGAATAATAGCTAGAGATGTTTCAGTAAGTCCAAGACTTGCTGTTTCTGCTGCAATTCTAAAATCACACGCTAAACTTAATTCAGTACCACCACCAAGTGCAATTCCATTTATTGCAGCAATAACTGGTTGTGATAATTGCTCAACCATATCCATTGTGGAACGAATCATTCCGACTGCATGACGTACTTGTTCCTCATTCATATTGGCACGTTCTTTTAAATCCGCTCCGGCACAAAATGCCTTTTCGCCCGCTCCTGTTAAAATGACAACACGAACATCAGCTTCTTCATTAATATGAGTGAGTGTAGATTGCAACTCTTCCAATAGTGCAAGAGATAACGAATTTGCTTGTCGTTCACGATTTAATGTTATTTTTACAATATGCGGTGTTATATAATTCACTGAAATATTTTGCAATTGTAACATTTTATCACCTACTTATTGTTTTATGTTGCAATGCTTTATACACATGACTTGGCAATTGAATGTTTAACTTACTTTGAATAAATTGGCTAGCTTTTAATAATTTTTCTTCATTTATATTGGTTTGTACCCCCATTTGATGGAGCATATGTACTAGATCATCCGTTGCAACATTTCCTGAGGCTCCTGGTGCATAAGGACAACCACCGAGACCACCACAAGAACTATCAAATGTCGTAACACCGTATGCCAATGACTGAACGACATTTGCAAGCGCCATCCCGTACGTATTATGAAAATGCATTGCGAATTGAGAAGAATCATATTTTTTAAGTAAATGTTCTAATACATACTCTACTTGCAATGGATTTGCTACACCAATCGTATCCCCAAGTGAGATTTCATAAATGCCATATGAGAAGAGCTGATTACATAACTCATCTACAGCATCAATGCTTACATCCCCCTCATAAGGACAACCAAATACAGTAGAAACGTAACCTCTTACTCTTTTACCTGCAAATTGTGCCTGCTTTGTAATATCTTTTATAACAGATAATGCTTCTTTAATAGACTTATTGATATTGCTTTTATTATGTGATTCACTTGCTGATAAAAAAACATTCACCTCATCTACATTTTGCAAAAGAGCTCGTTCCAAACCATTTTGATTTGGAACAAGCGCAGCATATGTAACGTCTGGTTTCTGCTTTAACTCTGAAAACACATCACTTGCATCAGCTAAAGCAGGAACCCATTTTGGGTGAACGAACGAGGAAACTTCAATATACGATACTCCAGCTTCTGAAAGTAATTGAATCCATTTCACTTTATCTTTTGTGCCAACAATTTTCTTCTCATTTTGCAAACCATCACGTGGTCCAACTTCTTTAATGACAGCAAAAGTAGGTAGCTTCAATACATTTCCCCCCTTCTTCTCCCTATTCAATCTCTATTAATACATCTCCTTCATTAACAAAATCGCCCTCTTGCACATTAATTTTCATGACTGTACCGGCTTCTTCTGAAACGATTGGAATTTCCATTTTCATAGATTCCAAAATGACGACATCCTGTTCTTCTTCTACTGTATCTCCTACTCCCACAACAATCTTCCAAACATTACCTGCCATCGATGCATACACTTTTGTCATCATTTTTTCCCCCTTTAATATTCATAAACCTTATTTTTTTACAAGTTGTTTTGTTACAAAACCTGTTGTATAAATTCCACTTTGGAATACTTCATCTTCTAATACTTGCAGTAGCATTGGTGTATTCGTCTTAATGCCTTCCACTTTCAGTTCTTGAAGTGCATTCTGTAGTTTTTCAATTGCCTCTTGACGTGTTTCACCATGAGCAATTACTTTTGCAATCATTGGATCGTAGAACGGTGTGATTGTCACGTTATTTTCTAAAAAGTGATCAATGCGCACTTTTTCTGGTAACGTTAGGTCCGTAATCTTCCCAGGTGATGGGAAAAATGTTTTTGGATCCTCCGCATAAATACGCGCTTCAATGGCATGACCACTACAATTTATATCGTCCTGTGTAAAGGAAAGCTTTTCACCAGATGCAATAAGTAATTGCTGTTCAACAAGATCTAGACCGGTAATTTCTTCGGTAACGGGATGCTCTACTTGTAATCTCGTATTCATCTCTAAGAAATAAAAGTTTTTCTCGTCATCTACAAGAAATTCAACAGTACCTGCATTTATATAGCCAAGAGCTTTTGCTGCTTGTACAGCAACTTCTCCCATTTCTTTACGAGTCGCTTCATCTAAAAATGGAGATGGTGCTTCCTCAATCACTTTTTGATTTCGGCGTTGTACTGAACATTCACGTTCCCATAAATACACTGTATTTCCATGAGTATCAGCTAGAAGCTGAATTTCGATATGATGCGCGTCTGCAATATAACGCTCTAAGTACATTTCACCATTACCGAAAAAGTTTTGCGCACGCGTTTTATTACTCTCAAATGCCTTGGTGAGCGTTTGCTCAGTTTCCATCAACTGCATTCCAATGCCTCCGCCGCCCGCGGATGCCTTCAGCATTAATGGATAACCAATTTGTTTCGCAATTTCAATCGCTTCCTCAGCAGTCTCAATATTTGTTGTGATTCCTGGTACAACAGGAACATTTGCTTCTTGCATTGCCAGACGCGATTCGATTTTACTACCCATCTTAGCAATAATTTCTTCAGAAGGGCCGATAAATACAAGTCCTTCTTCTTTACAACGAATCGCGAGGGATGGATTTTCTGATAATAATCCATAACCTGGATGAATCGCTTCAGCATTTGTTTTCTTCGCAACGTCTATAATTTTTTCGAGATTTAAATAACTCTCTTGGACACGCGGACCACCAACTAAATAAGCCTCATTTGCTAGTTTGACATGAAGTGCATTTTCATCCGCCTCTGAATAAATAGCAACTGTACGTATTCCAAGTTTTTGACAAGTTTTAATGATACGAACTGCAATTTCACCACGATTAGCAATTAAGATTTTTTGAAACATAGTGAACCCTCCCTTTTATCTACATCCTAAATGTCTTGCAATTACGAGACGTTGAATTTCAGAAGTTCCTTCGCCAATTTCTAAAAGTTTTGCATCGCGAATATGACGCTCAACTTCATATTCACGCATATAACCATATCCACCGTGAATTTGCACGGCTTGATTCGCAATACGACTAGCTGCTTCAGATGCAAAAAGTTTTGCCATAGCTGCTTCTTTACCGAAAGGTTTATCATGATCTTTTAACCAAGCTGCTTTATGTACTAAATTACGCGCTAATTCCACCTCAGTAGCCATATCTGCCAGTTTAAATTGAATCGCTTGGAAATTAGAAATCGTTTTTCCAAATTGCTGACGCTCTTTCGCATATTGAAGTGCACGCTCAAAAGCAGATTGTGCAATCCCTACAGCTAATGCCGCAATGGAAATACGACCTCCATCAAGTGTATATAAAAATTGCTTAAATCCTTTATTCACATCACCAAGAATATTCTCTTTCGGTACACGAACGCTATCAAGTACGATTTCGCAAGTATTAGAAGCGCGAACCCCCATCTTATCGTATGGACTTGAAATCGTTAAACCTTCACTTGTTGTCGGTACAATAAATGCAGAAATACGTTTTTTACCATTTTCCTCAACACCGTTGACAGCGGTTACAATAATTGTATTTGCATACTCCGCATTCGTAATCCAGCACTTTTCACCACTAATTACGTATTCATCACCATCTAAAAATGCTTTTGTTTGTGTGCCACCTGCATCAGATCCAGCGTTCGGTTCTGTTAAACCAAAAGCACCTAATGTTTTTCCAGATGCCATCGGGATTAAATACTTTTGCTTTTGTTCTTCTGTACCAAAGTAATAAATCGGAGAGGCACCTAATGAAATTGTTGCAGCATAACTTAAGCCTGTACCGCCACAAGCACGTCCAATTTCTTCAACAGCTAATGCGTACGATACAGTATCGCCGCCAGAACCTCCATACTCTTCCGGGAATGGGATTCCTAACAAACCTAGTTCGCCCATTTTTTGAAACGTTTCGTATGGAAACTCAGCTGTTTTATCATAATACACAGCTTTTGGTGCGATTTCCTTTTCAGCAAAGTCACGTACCATTTCTTTAATCATTTGTTTTTCGCGAGTTAGAGTAAATTCCATTCCGCTACACACCCCTTATCGAATATTGAGTTTCGACAGCGTGCGAGTCTGTACTACAAACATTGCTTTTTAAAAGATAAGGATAGTAGTTAGATAATTGTTATAATTCTGTCATAATTTAATTTTAAAACAGATTCTGTACTCATGCACAAAAAAATTCCTACATTGTTCTACAACAACATAGGAATTTCTTTGTCGAATTATGAGGTTTTTTCTTTAATAATCTCTTCCTTTTCCTGAATCTGAGATTTCTACTAATACTTCAGGGTACGGTTCAAAATATGTTTGTCGTAATAAATAATTTTCTTCGAATCGAATCGCCCATGATTTTAAGATTGCAAGCAAACTGCTAAGTGGAATTTTCTTTTCAGCATACTTGTGAAGTAATCCTAAAAAATGCTCTTTTTCTTGTTTCTTTAACTTCATTTTAAAGTATCCCAAAATATGCGCACATACATTTATATTCGATGTATAGCGCGGTGTGCGCATTAACAATTCATGCAAAGTCTTCTCATAATTTTCAAAAACAACTTCAATCTTTTCCTTTTTGGGATTCGCGATAATACGCCCTAATTCTTTCTGTTTCACTTGATTATATGCCATAAATAAATATTTATTATCAGACTGAAAATGTATGAGATCTTTCAAGTTTCTATTATGTTTTAATATTTTAAAATTAGCGATTGTAAACAGCCTAGTAAAGAAATGTTCACGGATAATAAAATTCGACAATCTACCTTCTTCCTCTATTGCAATATGCGAAAATTTTTTTAATACAGCGCTACCAAACAAACCAGCACCCTTCTCTTTTATTGGTGATTTTTCATATCCTGTATAAATTTTCACATCTCTAGTTCCACAACTTGGAGAACGATTCTTTAAAATAAAACCATCAACATCTGGTAAAGAACCTAAAAATTGATTAGAAAAACTTTGCATTTTTTCTGTTACATCTTCTTTAGTTGAAGGTTGTACAAGTTTGTGGATTCCTTCATCTTCAATAATCCGAATCGTTTCACGAGGGATTCCTAATCCAATCTCTACTTCAGGACATACCGGAATAAATGTAACAAATGGTTGTAAATTTCGAATTGTAACATCTGAAATCATTTCTCCATTATAACGACAAGCATCAAATTCTAGGCATTTACTTACAACAACTGTTGGTTTTGCAAATTGTCGCATTTTATTACCCCCACGGCGTTAATTCGTATAATATAAATTGGACTACGATGAGTATTCTAAGCAAAGTTAGTTTGTATTTTCTCTTTTTATTATGACTAAATATGAGTGACATATCAGCGATAATTAATATCTATTTCATATAAGTGTTAGCAAGTTCATTTGCAAACTTGTTAGCACTTTTTTTATATTTCTTCTATTATAATCTTCTCCCCTTCTTTACCTCTACGCTATATCAGATTAATTCTTGTTTCCTTGTTCAGAACTACGAGAAACACATTTTACACAAACTGTATTTTTTGGAGGAGAATTTAACCATTTATTGTTATAACTAAAACAATATTTTTCCAGGGGTGTTCCTATGAAGAACAGTAAGATAATGGACATACATACTAGGCACTCCCCTTCCTTGTCAATTTCAATCACAGGTAGCTTCAACGGATGTAATCGAACAAGAAATATTAGAACAAATTCAAGAAATTGACCGAATGAAAACAAGTATGGAAACAGTCAGTCAAGCTATGCCAATCCCGGGTATGGACGCTATGGCGGATCTTTTTACTGTCATGAGGCAAAAATTTCAAGAAAAGTTAGATCATCTGTATCAATTCAATCAGACCTCTAGCAATAACTATAGTACAGCAATTCAATTAGCAGCTAGCATTGCGACGGGTCTAGCGGAAGTCCAAAGCGGAAAAGGCTTTAGTCCGGCAAGTGGCACATTTAGTACGCAAGGGTTGAACATGGAGTGGACGGCATCTATTCAAAAAATTACAGAAGATAGAGCTCACCAATCCGAAACTCTTGAAGGTGACAATCTAGTTGAAAGTGAGACAGTAGATTATACGTCTTCTTCTGAAGAAAATGGCGATGATTTAAAGAAAGCAGCCAGGGATTTAACGGGTGAACTTTCGGGTGAATATGATGTAAGGTGTGTTATAGAAGGTGTGGACCCTGACACGGGAGAAAAACTTTCATGGTGGAAACGTGGTGGGGCAGGTGTCATGGTTTTTGCAGGCCTTACACCCGTTGGTAAAGGAATCTTTAATGGTTTACGAACAGCAATCCGTAATAGAGATATAAAAGATGTAGCAATCTTAAGTTCAAAACAAATCGAGCGTTTAATTAAACAAGATAAAATAACGACATCTCATTGAAAAAACCTTGCTCTAAAGTGGACTAAAAGAGACAATGAGTATTTGATAAAAGGTGAAATACCAAAAGACTATTTCAAAATTCCTGAATAAGAAGGTGCAAATATGAAATTATACTTTAAAGATACTGAAATAGGCGAAATCACAGATGTTTTTGTAGAAACACCATGTATGGAACAATACATTTCCATTTCAGGAATATTTTCATGAAATGGTAGATGAGGATAGTACATTTGATTTTGAAAGTATCAATCCTGAATTTCTATACGATGAAAATCGGTCTATTTCCGATGAAAATGAGGGGAAATATCTAGGAATTGATATTCCAGCTATTCACATCGAAGATACGACAATCGCATGGCGATGGAGATAACAGCTACTCATTTATTGTACAAAGAGAATAGTAAATAAAAAAGGTTTTGGTGCAAAAATAGAATAAAAGATAATAAAGCGCATATCTTGTTGTGGCATATTATTCAAAATTTCTTTTTGCGTATTGTTTACAGATTCATAACTTGCTATTGCTAACGCACTGATTGGTAATTTTGAACCTGCAATACGAGCGGATGTACGAATTGAATGTTCTTTCTTTGTACATTTGCATTTAAGAAAGTAAAAACGCGGTTAACAGTATCTTGGGATAGTCAATGTTTGCAAATATGAAAATCAAAACCCACAAACGTTGTTATCGCAACGTTCGTGGTGTTAGTCCATACAATATAAATTGAATTGTATTTTCAATCTCTACTTCATCGTCCCATTTTTCTTCAGGTAATAATAAAAATCGAGTTAAAATTAACCCCATTATAGAAGATAAAGTAAAGCGCACAATTGAAGGTGTAGGCATTTCAATAATTTGCCCTTGTTCTTGAAAATGTAAAATTAGTTTTTTAAACCGGGAAAAAAGTTCTTTTTCCACTAATTGTTGTATTTCATTTTTTAATTCTGGCTGGAATGGTACTTCTTGCATTAAAATTTTTAGCATTGGAAAATGTTTTTTAGCAAATTCAAATCGATTTCGTATTGCTATTCTTAAAAACTCTTCATACGTTTCATACGTATTCTCCAGTATTTCTTTTGCAAAAGCTTGTACAAAAAATGGTGCAGCGAACTTTGTTAATGTGGGCATTACAACCGCTAAAAGTAAATCTTTTTTCGTTTTATAGTAGCGGAAGATCGTTCCCTCCGCTACACCAGCACGCTTTGCAATCTCACTTGTTGAAGTGGATGCATACCCTTTTTCTCCAAACATATCAACCGCTGCTTCTAATATACGCATTTGTCGTTCATTACGCTTATCTGTATCTGTAGCAGCAATTAACTCCTCTAACCAATCTTTTTTCATGCATCATGCCCCTTTTAATAAAATTTATATTCTACGATGTTTCCTCAAAGCAAATATATTCCCTATTGTAAATAGTAATGCAAAAAGAAATAATACACAAAGGTCTCCCGCAATTTCAGCAAATCCTTGATTACGAATCATCACTTGTCTCATCGCATCAGCACCATATGTGAGCGGAAATAACTTTCCAAGCATTTGTAGCCACTTATTCATTGATTCCATTGGAAATAAACCTGAAAAGAAAATTTGCGGTACGATGACCAGTGGGATAAACTGAATCATTTGAAATTCGTTATTGGCGTATGCCGATAAAAAAGTACCTAGTGTTAACGCTGTTAGTGAAAGCATACATGTAATGAGTAATGTAAGCCACAGTGATCCTGCTACATATAAATCAAGAATATAGACAGAGAAACTTACAATGATAACAGACTGTAAAAACGCAAAAATACCAAATCCAATTATATAACCAACAACAATTTCCCAGCGGCGCACTGGAGTAGATAATAATCTTTCCAACGTCCCACTTAAACGTTCTCGTACAAAGGAAACTCCTGATAAAATAAAAACAAAGAAGAATGTAAAAAAGCCAATTAATACCGGTCCGAGTCCATCAAACATCGTGAAATCTGCGGAACCATGTAAAAAATCAATTTCTGGTTTCATACCAGGCATATCATTTTTTTCTGTGGCCTTTTGTAATGTCTGTAGCACGGCACGATTTTTTGAAGAATCACTACCTTCTAGCAACACATTCACTTTTCCATCTTTTAAAGTGATAATGGCATCTACTTGTTGATTTTTCAACTTAGAATACGCTTTATCTTTATTATACTCATAGATGGTAGCATCTTGCTTTTTCATTGATTCCACTATAGGTGCTGGAGCATCTATTAATGCAATATGAGGAGTATAATCCTTTTGTGTAAACACAAGCGATAATAACCAAAGGAGTAACATTGGCGCTCCGAACATCATTGCCAACGATCGTTTATCCCGGAAAAATTGCCGAATAATCCGAATAATTACACCACCAATTCTCATGATTCAACCGCTCCTTCCAATAGAAAGACATCTTCAATCCGTCCTGATGAAGTTCGATCTTTTAAATCATTTGGGGTTCCTGTTGCAATTAGCTTCCCATCTCTAATTAATCCAAGACGTTCACAAAATTCAGCTTCGTCCATAATATGTGTTGTCACAATAATCGTTGTTCCTTGTCCTTTGAGTTCATGGAATTTTTCCCAAATAGATTTACGAAGAACTGGATCAATTCCAACCGTTGGCTCATCTAAAATTAAAAGCCTTGGTTCATGTAAAAGTGCCATCGCTAGAGATAACCGTTTCTTCATCCCACCTGAAAAGTGTTGCACTTGTTTTTTAGCATGCTCTGATAATTCAACTAATGTAAAAACTTCTTCAATTCTCTCTTTCTTACGTTTACCTTTCAATCCATACATTGTTGCGATAAAATCTGCATTCTCATAAGCAGATAACTCTTCATACAGTGCATCAGCCTGTGCCATATAGCCTATTTGCTTCATACCGTTTAAATTAGGCATTTTCGTTCCTAAAGCTGTTACTTCACCTGTCGTCGATTCACTAATACCAGCAATCATTTTGATAAGTGTTGTTTTGCCAGAACCTGAAGGGCCTACTAAACCAAAAATTTCTGTTTCTGCTACAGATAGTGAAATATTATGCAAAACTTCTTTTTTTCCAAAACGCTTTGATACATCTTGCAAAATAACAGAAGGTTGTTGCAATAAAATCTCCTCCTTTTATAAAATGAGTGAGTACTCACTTTGATTATACGCTTGAATTATTATATGTCAAATTTCTTTTATGAGTATTATTTTTTTTCAATCTAAACTTCTAACAACTAAGTTTGTTATAGAAAATGAATCAGAGTCGACTCTGATTCATTTCAAATGATTACAAATTAAGTCTTTAAATTTAAATATTTTCTAATTCTAGCAACATCTAAAGAATATTCAATAATTAGTTGTTGTATAGGTAAAATAACTTTTTCTGGATACAAATGTGCATATTTTAAAGTTTCCGTATATTTTTCTAGCCTTTTTTCCAAATACTTTATTATTTGCTCAGGATGATTCACTAATAAACTTTGACTATAATAATGAATTTGCTCCTCAATTGCAGTGTATTCCTCAATTTCAAATTCTTTATACATGTGTACACTCCTTTATAATATTTTTTATATGCACAAGTCATAAACATTTTTATTCGAACGAAAACTGATTATTTTAATTATTTAAACTATAACAAAGAAAGGACGTCAAAATTTGTTAGTTTATGTAGCGTTGAAAAAATTTAACAAAACTGTAATGGATACTTGTACTTTATAGAGAATTTCAATCTTTCATGTAAATTTCTCCATCATCAATACTATTTTCTATCAAAAGAGTATTGGTGAATAGATAACAGTAATTTCATCGAAAACAAATAAAAAAGTCGTACAAATTAATTAAACTGTACGACTACAATCTCCGGTCTATTAAAAACCCTTTGAGGAATGATGCTATTCCCTAAACCGCTACTTTTTTACTTTCTCAATTAAAACTTTCTGATTTTCTCCAAATTTTTTGCTATGTAAATCCGACAACTGGACCATTTTAAACCCTTTAAAATTAGCAGGTATTTTACTTGATGTTACCAATACTTTTCCTATACTTAATACATTATTTTATAGATATGAAAATGCACTAACTCCTACTACTAATATACTTATAATGAATAACCTTTTATATCTTTTTTCATATTTCGCTTCCTTATAAAGGTGCAATCAGTATGTATTTTTTAGCATTCCTTTTCAAATCGTATTATTAGCATTTTATTATATAACTTATCTTGATAGAATAGATACTATTGTGTTTTTTGAATATAATGTTTTATTTTCTTTCCAATACAGTACATGAAATTATCACTTTCTTAGTTCCCTTGCCAGCTAAATTTGCAAATACTGACATCACCTATTCACCCTATCCGTGTGAGAAATCCTATAAATACATCAAAAAACTGCCTAAGAAAATCTTAGACAGTTCGATTCATTCATATTTATATTAAAGATTTTGTTTCTCTCATTACATCAATGAAGTATCCCCAGTTATTAATAACAGAAGAAATACTAATATGTTCATCCGGCGTATGAACGTTGAAAATATCTGGTCCAAATGAAATTGCATCTAATTCAGGCATTTTTTGAACAAATACACTGCATTCGATACCAGCGTGTACTGCGAAGATTTCAACATCTTTATTATATTTTTCTTTATGCACTTTTTCAAACAAATCACGAATCGATGAGTTTGGATTATATGGCCATTCTGGATACTCTGATTCCTTCTCAAACTTTGCTCCGACCAATTCTGCAATATACTTAATTTCATTCGTAATATGCTGCTTTAGACTACTTACTGAACTTCTTACTTCGTTTCGTAATTTAATTTCATTATGTAATGTTTCAATAACTCCTAAATTTGTTGAGCTTTCTACAAGCCCTTTAATATCCATACTCATACTTTGAATACCATTTGGAATTAAGAATAAAGAAGATATAAGCTGTTTTTGTGTTTCTTTCGCAAATACTTTTTCTACTTTTTCTTCTAATTTCGTAAGAGACACATGTACATCGGGATCAATAGCACGTAGCTCTTCTTGTAAAATGCGTGTCCAATCTGCAACTTTCTCTTCTGCCTTATGTACATCATTTGCAGATAATAAAATTGTTGCTACACTTTCACGTGGAATTGCATTTGTTTTTAATCCACCATGGATTTCACTCATGTTAAATTGGATCTCATTCGATAAATCATGCAATACTCGTCCTAAAACTTTGTTTGCATTACCGCGTTGCTTATCAATTTCCATACCCGAATGGCCGCCTTTTAGCCCTCCAACATATAAACGATATGCAGCTAAATCCGCAGATATTTCTTCCCAAACAACAGAAATTGTTTCAACTGCTTTTGCTCCTCCTGCACTGCTCACTAGTAATTTATGGTCTTCTTCAGAATCAATATTAATAAATATTTTTCCATCAAAGTGCTTTGGATCAACAGCAAAAGCTCCGCCCATTGTTGTCTCTTCTTCTGTTGTAATCACAACTTCTAGTGCTGGATGATCGATATCTGTTGAATCTAAAAGCGCTAATGCATATGCAACTGCAATTCCATTATCCGCACCTAAAGTCGTTTGATTTGCATACAACATGTCGCCAACAATTCGTAACTCGATTGGGTCCTTTTCAAAATCATGAACTGTTGTCTGATTCTTCTCACAAACCATATCCATATGACCTTGGATAATAATTGCTGGAACATTTTCATACCCTTTAGTTGCTGGCTTTTTAATAATTACGTTTAAAGCTTCATCTTGTACAACTTCTAAATTACGATCTTTTGCAAATTTCACTAAGTAATCACTAATTTCTTTTTCATTTCCAGATCCTCTTGGAACCTTTGAAATTTCTGCAAAATGATAAAATACAGGGTGCTTTGTTAATTGTTCTAAAGTAGAATACATTGTAAAGCTCCTCTCAAATAAATCTTTGAATTTTAAATTATTCTTTTCTTTATCATTATACCACGCTTCATCATTTTACTTTTTATGAAAGATGTAAACCTATCGATCCTATTTAACAAAACTATCCTACACTTTTTTCACAGAATATTGTTATAATTTTTATAATACATAAAAAAAGGAGAATGTATATGTATTTTACAGACAACCTCCCTGATCCTGAACATATTTTCGATTTATACGATTCCGTCGGTTGGAATGACTTTTTAAAGCTTTCAAAAGAGCAATTGCATCATGCTCTAACTCAAAGTACTTTTGTTATAAGTGTTTATGATAACGATCAATTAATTGCGACAGGGCGTATCATTTCAGATGGGGTAATTAACGCTTACCTATGTGGATTAGTCGTTCATCCATCCTACCAAAATCAAGGGATTGGAAAAGGTATAGTGCAAAAATTAATAGTGAAATGCCAAAAACGGAATCTGCATTTACAATTAATTTGCACAGAAGAAAATATTCCATATTATAAGAAACTGGATTTTGAGGAATTCGGAGCAGGAATGAAGAAGAAATAAAAAAAGAAAATGCTTTTATACATTTTCTTTCAATTTTTTCCTTTGTATATATGATGCATCATGATTCATGAGCTTTTCTAATCGATTAATATTTTCTGTTAATGCACCTTTTACAAGAGAGAAATCTGTATTTGGTGCTTCTTTTTTTTCCTTAAAAAAAGAAAGTTTTTGTTGTTTCATTTCTTGCATTTTTTCCTCCCCCTTTTATAAAAGAGATACAACCTTTCTCTCTTAATTATATCTCAAATATAAACCAGACGCACTTTTATCCGTTTCTTTTTAATTCTTCTTCTAAACTTTCTACTTGCTGCATTGTATCTCCTTTTATTAAAGAGAAATCTGTTGTATCCTCAGTTTCTTCTTTGAAAAATTCATTACTATATTCTTTTTCCACTACAATCACCTCTACCTGCTAGTGTTGGGATGATTGTCCAAATTTATTCAATTATGTTTCATTTTCACGAACTTTGTCTATATTTATGTATGAAAGAAGGACAGAAACTTTTGCTTCTGTCCTATTTACTAAAATAACTATGATGAATCGTTAAATTATATACATTTTCAAAATCCCGATCTTGAAGATTGTTCTTTTGACCATCAATAACAATACAAACATCTTTTACTATTTTCGCTGGTATAATACCAACATTTTCAACCTGCACTGCTTTTTGTGCATTTAACTGCTCTATATGTTCTAAAGGTACTGTAATACTAAATTGAGAGCGGATACCACGGAAATTTGTATTTAATTCATTGGCTGTCACAAATACAACGATTTTTGCTCCAATTTTTTCACCATACGTATCAAGAAATACATTTAAGCTTTTTGCATACTCTGTTTCAGTTTGCCACTCCATCGTCCCAAATGCCACTGGGTTTACATTTTGAATAATTGTTGTGTAAATTTCACCTCGTGCTTTCGAAGCAATTAATGATCGTTTAATAGATTGAACGGTCTTTCCAATATCACTAAATTTCGCCCCCCATATTTCCGAAATGTTTGGAGTTAAAATAAACGCAATATCAACAAATATGACCATTGCAACGAACATTAAAATGTTTTTCCAGAGGGTTAAATCAATTCCTTTCACCATGAAATAAATTGTGACTGATGTAATAAAAACACCATACCATGTTTTTCGAATCAGCTGTTTTTTCTCTTCGTACAACTCTTCATTTTTCCAATAAAAGAAAATAAGAAATAAAAAAACTAGTACAAGAAAAAACAAACCAATTCGAATGTTAGAGACTGTCAATTACATCACCCTCCATTCAAAAACTTCTCACGATATCATTACATGCTCAACTCTCTCTCATTATGACAAAAGACATGGACAACCTTCTAAAATAAGCTATACTGCATATACATGAGAAGAAAGCCACGTCTTTTATAATGAATCTACATTTTACATGTAGACAAGCATGCATTTCAAACTTTCACAAATATTTTTTATCAAGATATATGCTTTGGAATTACACCTTTAGGTACTGCACCGTCCATACTTAAATAATAATGACGAATGGGTTGTAAATTGTCATCTAATTCATATACGAGTGGTATACTCGTTGGAATATTCAATGACACAACACCATCATTCGATAAATCATCTAAATATTTCACAAGAGCACGAATCGTATTCCCATGAGAGGAGATTATGACCCTTTGTCCTGATTGTAACATCGGTGCAATTTCCTTATGCCAAAATTCCAGTACTCTTTGTTCTGTATCTTCTAGACATTCTGTAAGCGGGAATTCGCCTTTTTTCAAAAATTTATATCTTGGATCATCAGCTTCATACCTTGGATCATCTTCAGTAAGAGCTGGTGGTCTTACATCCGTACTTCTTCTCCATATTTGAACTTGCTCATCACCATATTTCTTTGCTGTCTCATCCTTATTTAACCCTTGCAATGCTCCGTAATGTCTTTCATTTAACTTCCATGATTTATGTACAGGAACCCATGCAAGGTCCATTTCATGCAGAATAATCCACAACGTTCGAATTGCCCGTTTCAAAACAGACGTATATGCAACATCAAACGTATATCCATTGTTTCTTAATATTGCACCTGCTTCCCTTGCTTCGGTTAATCCATTTTTCGATAAATCTACATCTGTCCATCCTGTAAATCTATTTTCAAGATTCCATAAACTTTGTCCGTGACGAATGAGTACAAGTTTTATCATAATAATTCCCCTTTCGGAAATAACTATTTACATTTTGTAATGTGTACACGTAATAAAGTATCTGGTAATGTGAATTTTTTATCCATTTATTCTATGATTCATCCCTAGTTGTCAACATTCATGGATAAAATTGTTTTTTCAAACTCTAAAAACAGACGAATAATTTATTTACTCATTTTAATCAACTGGCTCTTCACGCTTAGATAACCATGCATCAAAACCTAAACGATTATTTGCTAGTTCAGTCATAACTTGATGCCAATTTTCTTCACATGTTTCACCAAATTTCGTGAAAATCCTTCCCATTTGTTTTCTTTGCACATCACTCAGTTTTTTTTCTAACTCTGCTCCTTTTTGCGTTAGGACAAGCTGTTTCACACGACGATCATGTTCTGCTTCATTGCTTTCGATAAGCCCCTTTTCAAGAAGCTGACGAAGTGGTCCATGAAGAGCTTGTTTACTTATTTCTAACAGAGATAACAATTCATTTATACTGAGCCCTGGAAAACGAGCAATAAAAAATAAAATTCGGTGATGCACCCGCTGTATACCATATTCTTTTATAATTTCATCTGGTTTTTCTGTAAATGTTTTATATGCAAAATAAAACAATGCAAGTGCTTGATTCATTTGTTCTTCTTTATGTTGTGTCATCTACTGTCCCCCTATATGTAAATTATACCACAATTTATTTCAGAAATATTAACACACCTGCTTTGACTTAATAAGGGGTATTCCAGGTGAACTTACTAGTAGTGCTATGAATAAAAAAGTCGTTTCCTTCTTTAAAAGAAAACGACTTTTGTTCTTAACACGTACTCTATATTAACGACCTCGTCTTTGCTGTCCTTGCTTTATACTACTTTTCTTCTTACTTGGTTTATGAAATGATCGCTGTTTTGAATTTTTCGATTCTCCGTGGTTATCTTTTTGACGATATTGACCTGTTTTCATTGGCTTTTTCATTTGTTGCTTTTGTTTTGTTTCATTCACTTCATTTTTTTGTTTAGCAGGCTGTTCGATTACTTGTCTTTGTAGTGATGCACCAATACCTTTTTCAATTTCTTTTAAATACATTTCATCTTTTGGTGCAACGAATGTAATTGCAAGGCCCGATCCACCAGCACGTCCAGTTCTTCCAATTCGGTGAATGTAACTTTCTACATCTTCTGGAATATCGTAGTTAAATACATGTGTTACACCCTCTACATCCAATCCACGTGCTGCTACATCTGTTGCAATTAAATATTGAATTTTCGCATCACGGAAACTCTTCATCACTCGTTCACGTTTTCCTTGAGATAAATCACCATGAAGTTCATCGCAATTATAACCGTAGCCTTTTAAATCAGCATATAACTTACTCGCTCTACGCTTTGTACGGCAAAAAATAACTGCTAAAAACGGCTGATCACGGTCCATCACATAACGTAGCGTATCTTGCTTTGCACGATCTGTCGTTTCAATCACACGTTGTTTAATATTATTCACCGTTACTTCTTCACTTTGAATTCGAATCATTTCAGGTTCTTTCATATAGCGCTTCGCAAGCTTTTTAATATCTTTTGGCATCGTCGCTGAAAATAACATCGTTTGTTTACTCTCAGGTGTCTCATCTAAAATATCTTCTATATCGTATAAAAATCCGAAATGAAGCATTTGATCCGCTTCATCTAACACAACCATAGAAACATTGGATAATACAATCGTTTCACGGCGTAAATGATCTAATAAACGTCCGGGTGTTGCTACAACAATATGTGTACTTCCTTTTAACTTTCTCATTTGCTGTGCTACATCTTGACCGCCATATATCGCAAGAACATTAATATTTTCTTTATGAACAAGCATCTTTTCAATTTCAGTTGTAATTTGCAGTGCTAATTCTCTAGTTGGCGCAACAATTAAAGCTTGTACATCACTTGACGTAGGATCGATTTTTTCTAAAATTGGCAAGACAAATGCAAGTGTCTTACCTGTACCAGTTTTTGCTTGCCCAATTATATCTTTTCCAGCCGTAACGACCGGGATTGCTTGCTCTTGAATTGGCGTTGCTTCAGCTATCCCGTTTTCACGTAGTGTTTGATTTAACGTCTCACTAATTCCTAATTCTAAAAAGGTTTTCAAACAGATCACTTCTTTTCCTTATTTTTCACATTAAGGTTTCATTGTACCACTTGTTACAGCAAATATGAAAAATAAAATAATTCTTAGATCCTTTTTCATGTGCGCTATGTATTAATTGAAGAAATTCTTTCTGTTTCTTTTTTAACATTGGTAATAATGCCTTATTGGAAACAACCAAATAACTTTCTTAATTCTTCGATTATTCTAAATAAAACTTATGTATCTTATACCTTCATTTAACTTTACAATATGACACTTTAGCTTCGAGTCAGTCCTGGGATAAAATTATATACTATCTGCTATTACCTCAAACAAAAGCCACATGTTTTCTCCTCCTATCTTCTTTTTTATTCTTATAAAAATGAGCAATAAGAATAAAACGATAAAAAGGATTATTTTGTCGATTGTTTGTCTATCCTTTTAAAAAATCTATATTTTTACGTGTTTTTACATAATGTTAAATATACATTTACAATATGAACGAAAAAATAAAATGAGGAGTGAGAATATGGAGAAGCAGAAACTATGGAAAAAACTAAAAAAAGGTGCAACCAAGTTAGGTAAGTCCGGTGTGTATGAGAGCATTATTTTATATTACACCTTAAAAAAGAACGGATTGCCTTTTAAAGCTAAAATGATTATATTAGTTGCACTCTCTTATTACGTTTGGGCAATAGATTTCATTCCAGATTTAGCAGCTATTATCGGGATTGGCCTGTTAGATGATGTTATCGCAATTGCCTGGGCACATAAATATATCATGGCACATACAAATGCAGAAATTCGAGAAAAGGGAAAAGTGAAAATGGAATCCTTATTTGATTCAGCACATACATAATACATGAAAAAAAACTCGCCCTTCATAACCGTCTTTCACTATACATTCACTCGTTTCACATGCACCCGTAAACAATCCAACATTCTTTTCATTTCACGTTCTTTATACTGATTTAAACAAGCGATTTGGATCCAATTATTTTGTTGTAAATAGGATGATTCATAATGGATAATAAATCCTTGCAAAGCTAATGAATCTCCTATTTCCTTAGAAGAAAGTTCTTTATCCAATGCAATTGTAAGAATGATAGATGAAGCATGCTCTTTTGGAGATACAAGTTGTAATCCCATATTAGTAACAGCTTCTTCAATAAAAACATATGTTTGATACATCTTCTTATACTCGGTTTCATCTTCAAATTTCTTTAGCGCTTCTTGTAATGCATATATTAAATTCCAAGATTGAGAATACGGTACACTCCCGTTTTCCTCATACATTCCTATGTCCATGTAGGTAGGTAATGTTTCATTTGCATTCACAATATGATTGTAAAATACAAAAGATAATCCCGTGTATGCTCCAATCGCTTTTCCGCTAACTCCGCTAGCAAAATACACATCTTCTAGAGAGGATTGTATTGCTCCAATAGAGCTAATACAATCTACACATAATTTAATACCGTACTTTTTACTAATTCCAATTAACTCTTCTAAATTATTTAGCATACCAGTGGATGTTTCGTGATGAACAAACCATAACCATTCATACTCTTGATGTTTCACTAATTTCTCTATTTCATTGTATAAAAATGGTCTCCCAATTTCTATTTCATATGTATCAAACGATAAGTTTACTCGAATCGCCTGCTTGATTAAACGATTTCCAAACTCACCATTTGTTAAAATGAATCCACGTCCCTTTAATAACTTTAGCTGCAAAGCGATTGAATCATTTGCTAATGTCCCTGTCCCAAGCATGATTTGCAAATGCTTAGCTTTTGTCATTTGCAATAGTCGTTTTTTCACATTCTCCATCGCAGCTTAAACCTCAAATCTGTTGAAATATCGGTTTTGCAGCTGCATCATATGATATTTCAACAAATTGGCGGGTAAAAGAAAATGCAAGCAAATCCATTCACTTATATATCGGACAAGCTGCATACAAAATTAACAATAATTCCGTTCTCGCTTAGTCGAATCCTGAAGAATATATAAAATCATCAAACAAATAAAAGGTAGTTATACAGATAAAACAGCTACCTCTTGAGAAACTTATATGTATGTAGTAACTACGGTGGATTAGTTGCACAATGAAAGTACCCTTTCTAGTAAAACTGCTGTTAAATCTAAGTAATAATAAAAAATCCCCCACTCCATTTTGTAGGGGATTATATCTTGCATATGTTTTAAAAAGAAAGTGCTATTTTCTTAGTTCACTATACTGAATGTGGATTCTATTTTCAGGATTTTCATCTACTGTATACAATACGAGTAAGAAAAACCATTCTAGCGGCTTCATTATTATATAAATGAGATCGGCTGACCACTTTGTGTTGATATGTTTGCTAATTGGATAACCATAGTTATCGTAAAAATTCCGAATTACTTTATGACATTTTGGAGCACATTCCTCAATAACGTTTTCAAAAGCATTTGCGATTAATAACTGCCGATTTACAGTAATTCTTTCTCCATGCCTAATACCAGCTCTAAGCGGTTTAACAATTTTCTTATGTCCTTTAACCGAAACTGTACACAGGTAATGTCCATCACCAGAAAGTACTTCAGGACTAGGTGCAGCGATTTTTGAATAATTAAAACTACTCGTTTCTAAAAACACTCGAATAAAACTATCTGGTCTTTGTCCAAAAAGCACTAATATAAATTGAACAATCAATAAAATAGGAAATAAACTAATCATCCAAATTCTCGACATCTTTTCATATCCAAAAGAAATACGATATAAAAACTTCATAAATTTGTTTTCCTGTTTATAATCTCTATTCTGCCTACATTGAATAAAATAGCTCAAGGAATCTTTTAATTTAGATATAAATAATAAACTGATTGAAAGAGCACTAGCTTGAATAAACAAAACGGAAATATATCTTAATCTTAGAAATTCTGCATAAACAGTCATACCCGTATGTGTTATATAAACCACTGTAAACACAACATTTAAGATTAATAACGAACTATAAACAATATATATAACAGGCGAAAGCTTTTCTATATCTGAACTTAATTTCCAATATGAAAAACCTCCTAAAATAAACAAAAATACGACAATGAAAATATGATCTGGGGCTAAAGAAGCATATTGATCTTGCATAACACCATTATACTCATATTTGTGCAAAGGCTGTCCTGCTTGTACGTCCCTTAGATTTCCCATTATACCTAACCATAATATAAAATAGCTTATACTAATAGATATAAATTCCCAATTCTTAATTTGTAATACATTTACGGTAATCTCTCTTTCTTGTAGAAAACTTTTCCAAATCCTTCCGATTGGGATAATAAGTAATAACAATACGAGAAAAATAAAAATAATAATTAACACAATAGGCTGATCTCCTTATTTTGATCTATTTTTCACAAGAGATATTTACTATTTTTTAAATTAGCGTTTTTTCAAAGCGATCTTTCTCTTTTTTATCGTTCTCCTCAAAATGATTTTTCATTTTAAGTCCCCCATTTTATCTGATTCATAGGCTACCATACTAAATGTGCAACTTATAACCGCTTTCCACTTAGCATTCTAAAATCTCAATATAACATTGTATATTTTATCATTTTATAATCCAAAAATATACAACATCCCCCTTAAATGTATATTAAAACCAAAAGCCTCTTGAGTAATTTACTCAAGAGGCTTTCCTTTACTTATTCTTAAATTTCTCCTTCGCCGCTCTCATCTTCACATTCAAATCATGATCAATAGAGTCCCGAATATCTCGTTCTACCGCTTCCATTTCTTTTTGAAAGTTTTGTAAGTAAACTTGCAATTCTTCTTCTTTTTCAGGACGTTGTGATGGCGGCAGCTGTGTTACTAATGACAACATAGCGATTAAGTCTTTCATTAAGAATGTTTCCAGTTTGTGTTGTTGTTCAAACATACGTTGTTCTTGATAGTAAGGAAGTGCATTTAAGACTGAAATCGTAATCTCATCAACCATTCTTTGTAATGAAGGATTAACAGATCGTTTATACGCCTGAATGGTATTTAATGCATCCGGATAACGGTCGTAAAAATACAATTTATAAAACGATAGATCCGTTGGCTTAGATGATTGTTGTGCTTCTTGCCTTAAGAAATCCTTTACTTTCACTGTAGTTACATCAATATCTTCATTTGTAACTTTTTTCGTTGTTTTTGCCATTACATGTGCTTTTTTCTGTTTATCTTTCGGTAACATAGAGAAAACTTGTTCTCTTGTACGTTGATCTGCCGCACAAAAAAGTGTGTTAAATGCTTTTTGTTCTTTTTTTCCTTCTGTACGAATCCAGCGATAAAACAGAGGATGCTGCGTAAATTCTTGTAAAAATGGTGTTGATTTATTTGATAATTTTTCAATTGATTCGTGTGCCCGCTTATACGGTTTCGTCCAGGATAAGTAAAATTTTCGGCCGAAGTAAACGAGTAAAACAACAACTGTAAACCCTAGCAAAAGCAAAATTCCACCTATCATTAAAACAAATTCGAAGAAACCCATCTTTTCACCTCCTCTAATGACCTTTTATTTCTTTGGACGCTGAATGAGCTTCTGCTTCATTTCATCATTAAATGTATCAAGTTCAATAACAAATTTCTTACTTGATTCGATAATGCGTTCTGATGATTTCTCAGATGCTTCAATAGCTGCAAATACATTTTGGAATGATTCGCGCAGCTTATCCATGCTGATTGCTGGATTTTCAAGCAACTTCGTCGTTTCTTCTGTGTTTTGTTTTAAAGCTTGTGAGTTACTTAATACCATTGATTCGATTGCTTCATTCGTCGCATTAACCGCATCGATTGTTTTACGTTGGTTCGTTAGTGCTAGCTGAATCGCTGCTGAAACAGTAACTACGTTTTGCGTCATTGTAATTGCATTACGAATTGCCTCTGTTAACTTTTCGTTATTTTTCTTAATGATGTCTACTGATGCGATAGATTGCAACAATACACTTTTTGCTTGCTGCATGTTGCGTGTACGTACAAGAATTTTTTCTAACGCATCATTGATTAATGGAATATCCTTTTGACGATCTGGATTTTGCTTTTCTGCTTCAAGCATACTAGCAAGTTTTCTGCCAAGATATACTTGCTTATCCAATGCATGGATTTTATCATGTGATTGCTCTTTTAGCATTTCTAAACCAACCGTGTCTTCTTGGAGATTGTCACGTCCAATAAGCAATGATCTTATAATTTCTTCAATTTGTTTATCTATAGATTGATATTTATGAACATACGTTTCAAGTGGATTTTTCTTAAAAACTTTAAACATAAATTTCTTCATACCCGACGCTTTTAATGAATTAGGATCAAGTTCTGATACGACTTTACGCAGTTCTAGCAATGTATTCGGAATCTCTTCATTCTTCCCGTTCATCATTGCAGTCACAGGACGTTTTAATGCTGATAATGTTTGACCTGCTGCTTGCTGCTCTTTATCTCCTAAATCTCCGAGCTGGGATAACACTTTTGAAAGATCAGTATTTTGTTCACTATTTAACTTTTTCACATATAAATCAGCTTCTTTATTCAGTTCAACAAGTTCTTCATCTTTAATAACTGTATCAACAACTACTTGCATATTATCTTTCGCTACTGATACAGGTTCTTTTTTCTCTAATTCAGTCAACAAAATCGCTCCTTTATTTATATGTGCGAATTTATTTGCACTATATTTCATCTAAGATATCTTATACCACTTATATGATATTTGTTTGAAATCGATTTTTAATAAACTCCTGCTTATGCAGTCATTCCCTGTTTCTTACCATAAGTATACCTGTTTCGTGCATTATTTTCCTCAGACTTAAGACCTAGAATGCTACGTGCTAAAGGCGGATTCTTCACATATTACACGGTTTATTGTTTAGTAATTCCTCTTTCAATTTTATTTTGTCTACCTTCCCATTCGGCTTCTTAGGTAATTGTGATAATATAGTCCAATTTCTTGGTTGCTTATATGATATTAATTTCTGACGACACTCTCGTTGAATAGCTAATAATGTTTGAGAAGGTTCCTTTACAATAATAGCGTGTATGACTTCTCCACGATTATCATCTTTTTCTGCAAACACTATAGCTTCTATAACACCAGTAAGTCCCTTCAATACCTCTTCTATTTCACCAGCATACACAAAGCTCCCAGCAGCTTTTATAACGTCTCGGTCTCTACCTATTAAAACAATTTTTCCATCTTTTCTTTGAAAACCAATATCATGTGATGTTACCCAATCTTCTATGAAAGTAGCTTTTGTTTGCTCTTCATTTTCAATATATCCTTCAAAATCCTGACCAGATCGAACAAATAATTTCCCGAAATTTTCTTTATCAGTTATTATTCGTTCTTTCTTCTCATTAAAGAAAGCAATCTCCACATCGGGGAATGGTACTCCGACTGTTTCAGGTGCCGTTCTTGCATCTTCTGGTGTTAATAATGAGGCATACCCCATTTCTGATGATCCGTAATACTCATACAAAAATGATTTAGAAAAACATTCCTCAAATTTTTTTCTTTGTATAGGCGATAATTTTGTCCCAACTGAAATCATACATCTCGGAATCATTTCCTGTACACTTTGTTTTTGCTTTGCATAACGAGTTAAAGGTTCAATTAAAGCTGGTGTAATAGAAGCACATGAGCCTTTCGCTTTGAAAAATGCCTCTGGTGTGAAATTAGATAATAAAATAATCTCAGCTCCTGTAGCTAATGCATGAAGTGCCGGGTATAGCTGAGCTGAATAAGATAAATGTAATGGAACTACTATGCGATCACTTTCAGTTAGCGAAAACGCCTTACTCCATCCTTTAAAGCTACTAGTCCATGATCGATGACTTTTAACAAAACCTTTCGGTGTGCCCGTTGAACCTGAAGTATAGCCAAAAAAGTATAACTCTTCCTTACTATTCACATGTCTAAAAGGAAATGAGATGGTATTATGCTCCATTGTTTGACATACAGTCCCTTTAGATGTGATAATCCAATTAGGCTCCGTTCTACTTACAATTGTTTTCCATTCCATTTCTGTAACGTCTGGATGAACTGGCAGTATAATTCCACCAATTTCTGAAACTGCAAGGGCATCTTGAATCCATTCCATACAATTGTCTAACTTTATAATAAAAATATGCCCTGGTGCCGCTCCTTCTTGCATAAGCACTGATACACGATTTGAAACATTCTGCGCCAACTCTTTATAAGTCCAACTATTATGTTGTTCCGAAAGTGCAACGCAGTCAGGTTTTTTTTGTGCCTGCTCATAAAAATAAGAATGTATATGCATTTTTTATTGAATCCCCTTGTTTGTTATGGCTATATTTTTTATTTTTTTCGTGCTACAAACGCTCCTTTTTGAAAACCTAGCAATACTGTTTCAAACGTATCATCTTCTTCAATCATCTGAATACATTCCGCTAACTCTTCTGCATGCGAAGTTGCATTATCGATTACCAGAAATCCCTTAGGTTCTAATATTCGCTTTATATTTTCCCACCACCACATATATTGAGTACGCTCTGAATCTAGGAAAATAAAGTCAAACGAACACTCTACTTGTGTATCTAGAAACGCCCCCGCTTCCTGATTATGAATATCAATCTGATATCTAAGATTTGCCTTTTCAAAATTCATAAGTGCCTCTGCAACTCGTCCTGAAGAAAGTTCAACAGTTGTAACATTTCCTTTCGTTTCTTTAGCCGCATTTGCCAGCCATAATGTTGAATATCCATTTGAAGTACCAATTTCTAAAATTCTTTGAGCGCCGCACCCTTTTATTAAAATAGATAAAAATTGTCCCATTTCACGAGAAATATTTCTTAATTTTTCTTCTCGTTTCTCTTTTTTACTATCGTGCTCTTTTCCGTATTTTTCAAGCTCTAACAACAATAATTCTAATGAATTCATACAATCTATCTCCTTTCCAACAAATTTAATGATAAAAAATTGATGAGAAAGTTGATTATGTTTGTCTACCTTTCATTATATGCTAAACGAATAGGTTTTTCCTGTTATAAGACAAAGAATTGAATTTTTTTGTAGCGTATTGTTTCGTTTTTTGGTAAAGTTAATTTCTACGTGTAATTATTCCATTCACATTATTTTACAATCAAAATGCAATTATAAAATCATTTTTAATCGGTATTTCAAATTAAAAAAGCGCCCTTTTCGGACGCATTTTCTTTTGTTTATAACTGTATGTAAGAAAGGATGCTTTGAACATGAACGTGATTAATTTAGACGCTGCTAGAAAACGTAAACAGCACAAAAAGCGAATGATAACTATACCGATTATTAAACGTATTTACGAAGAGGACGGAGAAATTAAGTTCGAGGTATTAGGCGAAAAGGATGTTCCTCTTGAAATGTTAGAGAAGTAATTTACATGATTTTAAATCGAAGACGCATCTCTATTGAGATGCGTCTTTTTCATTCTATACATTCTCATTTAAATGCATAAGCTTATCGGGATTCATCATCATATAAATAGATGCTATTTTCTCTTCTTGAAACTCAAACGAAAGCACATACGTAGCGCGATTATTTATATTTACAGTAATACCAGGTGTACCATTCACCATTCTAAATGCAATGGAATGTTCTTCTGGTAACGTTTTGATAACTCCTAAGAATAAGCGCACAATCCTTTCAGATGTGTAAATTGGTTTAAGAGCTGTTGTAACCTTCCCTCCACCATCTGATTTGAATATCGCATCTGTTTTTAACACTTCTAGCATTGCCTTTACGTCTCCTCGCTGCAAAGATGCGACAAATTGTTCCACATATGCAGCCATCTGCTTTATACTTAATTTTGAAGCTTTCGATTTATCTACAATGCCCTTTCTAGCACGATGAAAGATTTGCCGACAATTTGCATTGTTTTTATCAACAATTGATGCAATTTCATCATAATCGTAACCAAAAACTTCTCGTAATATAAACACTGCCCGTTCAATTTCAGATAACTGTTGTAAAAGCAAAAGATACGCTGTAGAAATAGATTCCCTCATTATATATGTCATGGAAGGATCATCATTTTCTTCAACGAGTGGTTCAGGTAACCACATGCCAACATAAACATTTCGTTTATGAGCTGCTGAACGTAATTTATCGATGGCGCGGTTCGTAACCATCTTACATAAATACGCTTTTATATTATCAACAGACTCTAGCTCTTCTATTTGATCTAATGAAAGAAATGTATCATGAACAATATCTTCAGCGTCCATAACACTCCCGAGCATACGATAGGCTAAAGAAAACAATAAAGGCTTATATGCTTGATACAATTGCTCCAGTTCCAAACTCACATGACCCTCTTTCAATTTGTGATTTTACTTTGTTCTAAAATTTGTAGTGCTGCTCGTTTACCACTAGAAACTGCAGCGTCAGCTAATAATTCATCATGGCCAGCCCAATCTCCTGCAACATATATCCCTGGCATTTCAGGAACAGCAGGCCCTGGATTTTCAGTACGACCAATATGAGGGAAATCATATACAACTGTTACTTTAGGCAAATATTGCTTTTCAACTAACTCCTGTTGCCACTTCGGGTGTAATAAATCCATTGTATGTTCTAACAAAACTTTATCGTCATTAAAGTTACTAGCTTGTAATGCAGGATTGTGATATTTTATCAATCCCACTACTACCGTTCCATCATCACTTAACTTAGCGGCTCTTGATTGATTCGTAAAAAATACAGGTTGATCTAATCCTAAAGCAAATTGATATGATGGATTGGGTAACCTTCTTAAACCAAGATCTAACGAAGCTGCTGTAACTGGCATAGACTGTTCTTTCCATATTTGTAGCGCAGTATCTTTTGCTCCCTTTATAATTTTACAAGCTTCTTTTGGTGGTATAGTAACAACAACAGTAGGAACTTCAAAGAGTTCCTCACCAGAACAACGAATTCTTTGAATATGACCACAGTGCTCAATTTCAACTACATTTTTACTCGCTATAAAATGAACGCCAGCATTTGTAGCTTCGTCTCTTAGCTTTGTTATGATCGTCTCCCATCCACCATCGACATAAAAAACCCCTTCTTTCATTGATCGTTGTATTTGTTTTAGTACAGAAGATGCTAACTGTAATGTAGGAGCATATGTGTAAGTCGATGTTCGGCATAATGCATAAAACATGTTTCTTACCATTGGATCTTTAATTTCTTTTTCTGCCCATATACTCAAACTCATTTTAGGAATTGTCTTCAAATCAAATTTCCCTAACTTTAACATCAAATTGAAAAATTGTATTTTTGCAGACCATGAAAATAATGGTGTAGCTAAGATTGACCGAAAATCTGTCGGTATTGTATACACATCATTTTTCCATATACCATGTGCACTAGTAGAAGGTATTCCTCCTAGAATGTTGATTCCGAGTTCCTTAAGAGTTGATAGTGCTTCTCCACCGCGATATAAAGCGTGCGCCCCAAGATTCATAAGAACGCCGTTTTTATTCGTTGTTATTGCTCTTCCGCCAAAGCGACTCGATTTCTCTAATACAACAACTTTTTTACCTTCCCTTGCTAAATAAATCGAAGCTGTCAATCCAGCAAGTCCCCCGCCTATAATTGCCACATTAAAGTTCTGCATATAAATTTCCTCCTTATTGTTTTACACACAAGACGGATGAAGGAAGATGAATGTGACATTTTTTAAGATTTATTTTTCCTTCAAAAACAAAAAGATCCTTTATCTCATATTAAAGGATCTTTTTGTTTACATAATATAATTACCACAAACTTACATAATCGGTAGTCTTCAGGGGGACTGGATTCCAACTTTGTTGCATTGTTTGCCATGATTTGACCGTTCCATCTTTACTTTTAATGAACGCTTTAAATTCTATATTTCTTTCAGCTGGCAACACAACATTTCCTCTCCAATCATTACTACGAGAATCATAATATAATTGAATTGGATACTGTTTCGTGTCCCAACTTCCTAATTCCGCACGATTCCCCGTAATATATACAGTATCTCCTATTGTTGTAGGAGCATTTTTTACTACAATCGTTTGCATAACAGGTGTCACACCTAATAAATTCTTAAATTTTCCCATTAGTGAATTATTATACATTACATCTTGATAACGAAGTAAAGTAAATCCAGCAAAATTATAATTAAAAGCCATTTCTGCAACTCGTTTATACTCCTCTTCATTTCCGATGCTTAAAGCATTTTCACCATTTAATACAATTCCCTTTTGATTAGCTAATGTTGCAATATCTTGTACTAATGTTCTAGGCATTGAATATTCCGGATAATTACCTTTATCTGTCATTTCTAGACAAGTAAATGTTACATCTAACTTTGCGCTTTTGAAAGCATCGAGTAAATGGCTGTAATTATTATACCCTGCCGGCTTTTCTGCTCCGTGAGGCATAACCGGATTATTATATTGCCAATGTACTCCTGCAATCTTTGCACCGATTGGTACTTGAAAACTTGGATCAAAAGCATTGTGTGCCAATTCACCAATTAATTTTGCATGACTTTCTAAAACACCTTGATACCATTCTAAATAATCTTTTCCATATGAAGAATTATATCCATTCTTTAGAAACAGTTCCCCATCACTTGGTGGTAAAATTTCTGAAACAGAAGTAAGTTTTGTACTCCACGCTTTGTTCACTTCATTTAAGGAATCATATTTATTTAATACCCAGGAACGGAATTTTGATTTTGCAAATTCTGTATATGCTTGAAACTTTCCACGTGATGGATAACCGCTTCCATCAGCAGATGTGTAGGAAGGATATCTCAGTTCTCCAGCTGGTCCACCAGACAAATATATTTTTGTGATTACATCTTTATACGGTTTCATAGCTGCTGCGAATGCCGTATATAGTTCACCATATTCCTTTTGAATTACATCTGAAGCAAGTGGATTCAATGTTTCTTTATTAACGGTTCCGGTTTCAGATTTAAAGTAAAGACTATCATCATTTTTTTGATTCCAAACCCATGAAGGAATTGGTACGTTGCAATCATCCCCAACATTTCCACCGCACTGATGTGTAGAAATAATCGGAATCATTTTCATACCTGCATTTCTTACCGATTGAGCAAAACGCTGTACGTATGAAAAATCAAATTGCTGATCCCCGTTCTTTTCCATGTCTCCCCACCAAAAATCAACGGTAATAGCAGAAAAGCCATTCTGTTTTGCCCATCTTAGATCATTTTCAAATGTCTCCCAGTTTGTTACTTCTGGAATCTTTTTTAACGGGGCCATTACATATGCTTTGTAGTCCGGATTCATTCCTTTTCCATTTACAGCCGCAAAACTAATTTGCGGAATTAATAATGATACAAATAACATCCCGATAGACAAAATAACAATACAAAGATATTGAAACTGATTTTTCATCGACATTCTCCTCTTTAAATTACATTTTTATGTATCCGTTTTCATTATAAAACAAAATACGCAATCGATTGCATGAAATTATGCATAATATTAAATGAAATGAAAATAAACAAGCTAGATTAATTAACTTGTTTATTTTCAAATCCAACTGCATATTTTCTACTTTCACATACAAATTTAATCTCTTATTATACTGACCTTATTACACTATTATTATAATATTTCACTCAAATATCAAGAAATCCTTTTACCAAGAATGATTAAATCCCTTTCTATTCCATCTAGTTCTGCAACGTTAGGCAAATGCGCCCATTTTTCAAAATCAAAACAAGAAAATAACTGAAGACTAGCTTTATTATGAGCAAATATGAATGCTAATAATGTTTTAATCTTGAGTTTCGGACAAGTATCTAACACTTTTTGTATGATATATTTACCTATCCCCCTACCTCTATGCATTTGATGAATGTATACACTTATTTCAGCTGTTCCATTATAAGCTGGTCGACCGTAAAAGGATTGAAAACTAACCCATCCGCATATCTCACCTTGCGATTCTATTACCCATAAAGGTCTAAAAGAAGGTGAATGTTCATGAAACCATTGTTCCTTGCTCGTAACAGTAACAGGTTCTGTATCAGCAGTTACCATTCTGCTTGAAATAGTTGAATTGTATATATCCACTATACTAGATAAATCACTAATTTTTGCATCTCTAATCTTAATATCTTCTTTCATAAACACCTCATACTCCTTAGTCAACATTCTACTTTTTCATATATTAACTGAATTCGTACATACAATTCAAAAAAGTTTTGTAATTCATCTAATATTTTTTCTATTTCCTTAAATATGTACGTTTCACATCTATTCTTACTTTGTAAAAGCAAAAAATAATCAGAATTTCTCAGCGATTTACAAAATAACTAGGTANNTACCTAGTTATTTTGTAAATGAAGTACCAACTTCAACTTTTCTCTAATTTTTTACGAATCTATCATACTGCATCCGAAAAAGTTCAATGACAAACGGCAGATCCTCTACGCTTTTTATATGATAACTAATCCATCCTGATTCAGGTAATACATGATGTGGACTTACTAATCCTTGATTTACTAATTCATCCCGTTTTGGTTTTGGAAATGGAAGGTCTGCTAATTTGTCACCATGAAGATGACCTAACTCTTTCTTTTTATAATTGAATTCAATTCCCCCAAAGCGATGTGGCTTTTCAGAAACACCCTCCCAGCTCAGTACTTCTTTTCTAATCATTTCACTATATGACATAATCATTCACTCCTTTATCATTTGGATGTAAGAATACAATACCTTTTTTCTTTAAGCGTTACATCACTCAAGGGTATCAATGTATTTACGAAAATAGTTTGATTTTTACAAGGTAAATAAAGCCTATGCTTTTTCAAAAAACATCATTTATTCATTCTAAATCTATTCTTTATACACGAATAGGAAAATCAATACTGCACACTAAAATAACTAGACTCATATCCTAATCCATGTATTTAACCCTATTTCAAAAGAGAAAGGTAGGAAAACCAATGACTTCCAATATAGATTACACTTCTCCCTCTGTCCGTTTTACTCATGATTTAAGTACAAGTAATTTTTTTAAAAAAGATGCGCAAAATTATATAAATGTACTAGGGATTAAACAATTAAATACATTAGACAATACATCTTTATTAGATATTTTTTTAAGCACTGGTAATGTCGTTGAGCCACATGTACATCAAAATGCTGCTGAACTTGTTTACTGTATTTCTGGAGCAGCTATTGTATCCATACTTAACCCATTTACAAATCAACTTCTTAATCTTCCTATTAAACCAGGTCAAGTGGCTAACGTACCCCAAGGTTGGTGGCATTATGAAATTGCCTCTGTAGATCATACACATTTATTAGCAATTTTTAACGCTCCTACACCAGAAGTTATATTTGGTTCAGATATTTTAAGACTGACACCATCAACTGTAATGGCTCATACCTATTGTCTCGATGAACAGGAGTGGAAGAAAGCGGTATCCCCTATTCAATCAACTACCGTAATTGGGCCTCCGACAAACTGCACTCAAAATCGAAATACTTTGTACAATACACCACATCAAAATCCCCCCTATTCCGGACAGCCACCTTCATACTACCAACAACAGTTTCCATTTCATCCATATTGGGGGTATTAATAGGAGAAGTTAGCATTGAAGTGTATTTATATATCAACAGCGCAAATATATTCTTTATCTAGTAAATCAGAGTTTAAGTACCTTTCACTTAAGATCCTATAAAAATTATATTGCACTTTACTCCGGTTAATAAGCTGAAAAATGAGTTCTAAAAAGATGTTTACTTACTCTGTAAGCATCCTTTTGGTTCTTCAAAATCTTGTATGTACGAATCCTCTCATATTTTCATTATATTCATTACCTTAAACTACAGTAACGATTAATAGAGTTTTCACATATACTATCTATATATCAAACTGGAGGTGATGGTATCATGAATAAAGAGTACGATTCTAACAATTATTCTTCTAACAAAGATTCTTCTAATAATAAAGATATCCGCACTTCATCTTCACAATCTTCCAATCATCAATCATCACAAAGCCTATATCGCCAAGGGTATGTAAAGAAAAAAGGATGTAATTGCGGTAAAAACAAATAGAATTTTCGTTTTATCTAGCATTAAATTTACTGTTTACACATCAAAAAAGAGCATCCATAACAGATGCTCCTTTTTATAAAAATAAGTAACTAGTTATTAATTATAGATTAAGATTCTATTTAAAATTCTGTTAAAATTGGAAACTTATATCCATTCAAATCAAACTTTTCACTGTCGCGAATCATTAAGTACTTTTCAGACTGAAACTCTTTGCACGCTACCTCTTCAATACCTAATTCATCAGGATAAAAGTAAAATTCAATCTCTGTAAATGGTTCAGTTATTTCGGCACATACATCATCTAAAATCGGAATAATTTGTGCAAAAACACCAAATAATTTTAACACTTGATCTTTCACTTCAAATACAATAAGTGCGTCCAGTTTCTCTGAATAATATAGTTTTTCATTCCATTTCACATCGTACATATTAAAATAAAAAGAAGACTGATAGTTTAATGGTGAAAATTCCATCGAAAGCTGTTGAGCGTTTTGTATTATTTCTTTTATAAGTTGCATATCTTCTTCATTATAAAAATCTAATTTTCGAAGTGAAGATGAACGAGATTGAACTTTATCATATAATAACGTCATCAGATGTTGTTGTACAACTCGAAAACCAAATGGTTCATATAGTTCCGGTTTCTCTGTAAATAACATTGCACATTCATATTGTTTATCTATTTCTTGTAATACTTTACCAAGAAGCTGCTTCATCAAACCTCTTCTCCTATATTTTGGATGTGTCATGACAGATTGAATACCAGCTGCATAAATCTGCTCTCCTTTTATAAACATTGGTAACGCAAACATCGACACATTTGCAATTACTTGCCCTTCTTGTAAATAAGAAAAAGGTTTGTATGTAGCATCCCAAAATCCATTGGATTCAAAATTTTGCAACGTTTGAACAGGAATATGAAACACCTCTTCAAATAATTGAAACAACAATTCCTTTTTCGGTTCTTCCATCAAAAAGTTTTCAGAAAGAATAAGATTCCCCATATTGTTCCTCCATAAGTTCATTCCTATTAATGTAATCGTTTTCTATTGTGTTTAAATCAAAGAAGTTCTCTTCTAACTCAACATATTATCACAAAATATACCAAAATAAGTCAAGAGTTTCAATATAACTTTAAGGACAAATCCGCTCCTTTTTCCCTCTTTATAATCTATCTAAATCCTATCAAATGAATATTTTTTATTCTTGATGTTTTTGCTCCATAGAATCTTTGTTCCTAGATAACAATGTTTTTTCTAGTTGCCAAATTAGACTTTTTTGAATAGTTATCACCTGCTTATCTTCCCTGCTTTTCTCTACATCTTAAAGACGATTACAAATAGCCAGATACATAAAAAGATGGTGAGTTGATTTTCCTTTACGCAAGAAATCAACTCACCTTGTTCATTTGAGAATATGTTTAAGTTGATAGGTATACTTTCCCTTTTACATGATTCTTTCCTTTTTATTAGACATAGTCTTTTCCTTAACAAGAAAATAAATCATCGGCAAAACAAGTAAACTAGCAATTGCGCAAATAATCCCTAAAGTAACAAATGGAAATCCTTTACTCAAGGTAAACGATGAAACACTCGAAGCGATCGTCATTCCAATATACATTGCAGAACTATTCAACGCCATAATTGTCCCTCTAATTGCTGGACTTAATTCAGAAATCAAAGCTGTTAGTGATGCTTGACCAAATCCAATGAATAGGCTCCAAACCATATGTGCCATAATCGCGATTTTGATATTATCAATATAGAGTGAAAATGTAATTACACTAACTGAAGCGATAACACCCGCAATGGAAACCACTATTTTTTTTCCTATTTTATCTGCTAATTTCCCTCCAACTATATTACCAATTACACTCCCTAAACCAGCAAAGAATATTACAATTCCAATCTGTCCAACTGTAAATCCAAAATTTCTTTCATAATACACACCTATGTATGAGAACATACCATGTAAGCCAACAGTCCATAAAAGTGTTGCTGATAACGCAAAGAAAATAGAAAAATTCGTGAATATCACTTTATATGATTTCATCATTGCTTTCGGTGCAGAAACTGATAATTGATTTTTCGGTACCTCTTTTTCTAACAATTGACTTGCAATTATCGTAACAAGCAAAGTCAGTAATCCAATGATATAAAATGTCCATTGCCAATTTCCTACCTCAGATAAAAACGCACCGATAGGCACGCCTAATACCGTTGATCCAATCATCGCTCCCATAATCATTCCCATCGCTTTTCCGCGAGACTCGTATGGTACTTTATCTCCTACTAGTGCAAATACACTTGGCATGATCATCGCACCTGATAAACCAGTCAATCCACGGAACAATAAGAGTATTTCAAAACGATCCATAAGCCCAGTACAAAATGTAGTGATTGAAAAAATAATTAGCCCTATAACAATCAAATGTTTTCTCCCTACTTTATCAGACAATGGTCCAAAAAATGGAGCCGCTATCCCATAGCACAGTGCATAGGCTGTAATTAAAAGCCCTCCTTTTTCAGCAGGCATTCCTGTTGTTTGTGAAATCACAGGCAATAATGGTGAAACGATTAAACCATCTAAACCAATAAAAAACGCAATAACTGCTAAAATACACAACATTGATTTTCCTTTCATCTTTTTCCTCCACTTTTATTTCATATATGAAATAAATTACTAAAATTGTCCTTTCACCTCAAACTTTATATATATTTTTATTTCATATATGAATGATTTATATAAAGAAAAATGTAACAGAAGATGTTACACTTTTTCTTATACCGTAATTATACTAAATGGTGCTTCCATTTTAATAATAGTTCTTGCAGCTTTCGTTCTTCTTCATCAGTAAAGCAACTGCAATTTTCTTGTAAAAATTTTGCATACTTCCCATCGACTTGCTCTCTAGTTGTTTCTCCCTTTTCAGTTAAATAAACAAGTGTTTCCCGTTGATCATTTGGATTTTTTTCCGTTGCAACATATCCATCCCTCTTCATTCTTTGAATTAGGGTGGTCATATTGCTTGGAACACATCCCATGTTTTCAATCAACTTCGACATCGATACCTTTCCGGATTTCGCAAGTACTTGTATTACACCAAATTGGACATAACTTATATCATACTCTTCTATCGCCTTATCCAAATTTTTTTGCAATTGATGATAAACATCTCGAATACTTCCGTATAATTCCCTTTTTTTCATATCCATTTGAAAAAGCCTTCCTTTTTTATTTCATATATGAATCTTATTCTCATATATTTCATATGTCAAATAAAACAACCTTGCCTTGGTATATTTCTCCACCAAGACAAGGTCTGAACAATCTAATATTTTCAATATAATTATGTATATTTTACAAGTTATTTTTCCCCTTGTTCCCCACCCGCTATTAACGTACTTCCTGAAAATGTCTCTTTTTTCATGAAGACTTTATTAATCAAATCTTTCTGCTCATCCTGTGACATTATCCCCTTACCTTCACCAAGGTTACCGCTTTGTAATTTCCAAATCGTATTATGATCAGCATCAACTTTCTCGTATTTTCCTTGCTTCCATCTTTCTAAAATACCTATATATGCACTTTTTTGATTCATATTTCCACTCTTAACAATCTCAATTAAACTTTCAATTCGTTCTTGTGTTATAAAAATATAACCCCATTTTTGATCTGCTTTTACTTTTTGATGTGCCATTTCATGTAATGCAGTCTGTACTTTTTCATCAGTCCACTTAAAGTCTTTATTAAAATCACTATTTGGCAATGAATAATTCCCATTTTCTAAAATTTTCGCATTCTCTGTTTTTACTTTACTATCAGCTAATACTTCCACTGCTGGAGCTGCAATTGATGTTTTTTTAGCGGTTGGCTTACTATTATTGAGATAGTACAAGATTCCATAAGTTAGTGCCACGCCAATTACTGCCATCCCAGCAATTATCCCTAGTATTTTTAATAGTGTTTTCATTGAACACATTCCCCCCTCAACATTCCATCACTCATTTTCCTTCTAGTGATTTCATTTTTTAAATGTACTCGTTATAAATGATTCATTGAAGATGTTTTTTCATAAAAATTCTCCCCAAAAGTATTATTTTATCAGTTCATCCCCTATGTTTCCTTTTATTGTATTTCTATTCCATTTCATATTGCAAGATTATTCTACAAAAAGAATTAAATTTTCTAAAATTTCAAATTATTTTTCACGCACTCTATCTCTTTTCAGCAAAATACGATTAGCTTTATCCTACCTATATTTAAAATCAATTGAATTAGAAAAGCATTTTTATTTTAAATCCATTTAAATATATGATAGGCGATGCTATTACAAATTTGGACCAAGGACATATGGATTTTTGACAATTATTACACTATGTTCGCTCAATAAAAAACCAAACAATCCGATCACGGCTTCGATACTTGCAGTGAATTTTCACCCTCATCACAAACTATCCATATTATGCTGTTTCGATCGTCTGCCCCACAGTTGTTTCCATAATACTATTGAGGCAACCGCAAGCATAATTGTTGTAATTACACTTCCTTCAATTCCAAAAGTTCCTCCATGTAACGATTCTGGTCCTCTTGTTGTTGATTTAAACAAAGGTGTAGAGTATATTGTTGTACCACTTACCGCAAAACCATATATATTATATTGAGCCCAGTTCCATATAGAATGCCAAGCGCATATTCCCCAAAGGCTATTCTCTTTTAATACATAGAACGCTGCAAATACACCAACTAATATGATATTTGATATAGAAAGAATTGTTATGCCTGGATTTAACAGATGGAGAAATCCAAAGAGAAATGATGTAATAACAATCCCAATCCATATCCGACTTCTAACTGAAATAACTGGAAATAACCAACCGTGTACAACAATTTCTTCTGCGGCACCTTGTACCAAAAACGCGATTAAAGAACCTAATATTCCTAATATGAATGTACTTGAAATCTGTTGCACATGTAAGGTAACAGAACCACTTAAAACTAAAATTAAAACTGGTATTGTTATAAATATAAAACCAATGAAAGCTCCACGTAAATATTTTTTCAAAGCATTATCTTTCCAAAAACCAATTGATGAAAATCGACGTTTTTCCACAAAACGAACCCATAAAAATACAATTAAAATCGCTGCACCAAATGTCAATAACATCCTTACATTATCATAAATCCCCTTCATAAATGTCGTTTCTGCTTTCGGTAAAAATAATATAAATACCATAAACAATTCGCCAAGAGTCAAAAATACAACCGATAATATTACTGCTAAAATTGGATGTACTTTCTTTCGCCCTTCCTTGGCTGCTTTAATTGTTTTAAATCGACTATTATTCAAAACTACTCCTCCCTCCACCACTTACAAACACTTCCTATTTTACATTAAATTTACTATATTCAATAAAAAGAAGGCAATAAGAAATACCATTCCTAATCATCTGAGGCACTTTATACTAGGCATACTACATTGAAAAGACCTATTTTTATACCTAATTAATAAAGAACTTAAAAACATAAAATACAATCCAATCACTGTACCAGTAGCGTGATTGAAGCACCTCCCTTACTCCACTTACTTCCAGCACTTGCTATTTCTCACCATTTGTTGTAAGATAGGTCTTAAGGTCAAATTTATAGACGTTTCACTTTGCATATTATCAAGCATCTATTAAGGATAATACGTATTCATAATTGATTTTTGATAATATGTGAATTTTTATTTTCATTGAAATAAGACCGATCATATTGTAATTTATTTTTCTTATTTTTAGGAGGCTCTTACCATGACATTAACAGGTAAAGTAAAATGGTTTAACAGCGAAAAAGGTTTCGGTTTCATCGAAGTTGCAGACGGTAACGATGTATTCGTTCACTTCTCTGCTATCACTGGCGAAGGTTTCAAATCTCTTGACGAAGGTCAAGAAGTTAGCTTCGAAGTTGAAGAAGGCAACCGTGGACCTCAAGCTAAAAACGTTGTAAAGCTATAATTTAAACAATAAAAAGGTTGTTACCATCGCACGGTTAACAACCTTTTTAATATATAATTAAAAATTTTTACATAAAAGGAGTGGTCACATGTATCGCAATCGAAAGAACGATGTAGCCGAAGTACCACCAGAACAAACCCCTGTTTGGGAATGCGAATCAGAGGATTGTTTAGGATGGATGAGAAAGAACTTTTCATTTGAAGAAGAGCCAAAATGCCCTTTATGTAAAAGTAACATGAAAAGCGGAGAACGTTTATTGCCTAAATTAGGTTAATGGTTTCATATCCCTCTTATCTTTGGATGAGAGGGATTTTTATTATTCCTTTCCATAACTAATGCGAAAAAAACCATGCATATTATATATCATGGTTCCTTTCCAAATCCGTTCGTATTATAGAATAGATACACGCATCATGTTGTTTTTCTCCTTGTTGAATATATCCGCGCAGTATTCCTTCTTTCTGAAATCCTATTTTGGATAGCATCTTACATGAGATGACATTTTCAGGATATGTAATTGCTCCAATTCTAAATAAATCTAATTCCTGAAAACTATAAGTAATGATTTTTCTAGCAGCTTCTGATGCGTAGCCCTTTCCCCAATGAGAAGGATGTAAATCATATCCAATCTCAGAACGTTTACTCCAAAGTTGTAAATTATTCAATCCAATTGTACCAATTAGCGTACCTGTTTCTTTCAATACAATTCCCCAGCGAATTGCACGTTTTTCAAAATAATTTTTTGAAAAAGACTCAATCATACGTGAAGCCTGTCCAAATTCTGTAAAAGAATTCATTCCATAATAACGCGTTACTTCTTCAAGCGAAAAGATTTCATATATTTTTTGACAATAAGATTGATCAATTTCAACTAAACGTAATCGTTCTGTTTCTAAAACAGGAAATGTCATTAAAACCCTCCTCTTCTTTCTACTCGTTTATTATATCAGAAAAATCTTCTCTTACTGGAAAATTCACCATAAATAAAAAAACCTGTTTTCAAAATACATGAATCAGGCTCCTTAATGATTTTCTTAATTTATTCGGTTTATACACAATATTTCATTCGTTTTAAACCTAACACAATAATAATCAGAATTTTTATCTTTCAGACATTTTAACATAATTGAATTTTGCTTACAAATAAAAATATTATATAAATATTTCAAACTATCCATTTCCCTTTTTGATGATTTTTCTGTCTTCATGCTATAGGTATTTGATTTAAAAAATGATTTAGACTATTAAAAAATAGTTACAGACAGTGAAACTACACGTGCAGACACTCTAATCAAAGTTAAATAGTAAACGATATGTACAATTTTTAGTAACAACAGACAAAATCCCCTTTCTTTTACTAGAAGGGGATTTTGTCAAAAAATATTAAAGGTTACATTACTCAGTACGGTTATTCAATGCGTTCATAATCTTCTCTGCTGTTTTCTTTCCATTTCCTATACAAGCTCCAATACCTACGCCATAGTATGAAGCCCCAGCTAGATACATATTTGGAAAAGCAGCTGATAATTTCTTATTTAAAGATTGAACTGCGTGATTATGTTCTAAATGATAATTTGGCATTAAATCTTTCCAGCCCGTAACTTCAACAGTTTGCGGTTTCCCTTGAATCCCAAGGCTTTTCTCAATGTCAGATAAAGCAACTTGGACCAATTCTTCCTTACTTTTTTGTTTCATTTTTTCATAAGCAGGATTGGAACTTTTATAAAACATTCTTACCAATAATTTTTGTTTATCTGATGTATGCTTCCATTTCCTACTCGTCCATGTACATGCATCACAATGTAAATCACTATTTTCTGAAACAATGAAACCCGTACCATCTGCAGGTAATTGTTCGTCAGGTATTTCAAACCCTAAATAAATGCTAATAAGAGAGGAATTTTTCAGCTTATTGAAATCATCATCTAATTCATTAGAACTTAATACTGTTTGTGCAACATCATGTGGAGCAGCTAAAACAACGTAATCCGCTTTTATTGTCTCTTGATTCAAAAAAGAAACTTCATATCCGTCGTCGACTCTTTTTACATTCGTCGTTGTTACTCCTTTTCGTATGTCTGTCCCAGTCAATTTTTCTTCTAAACGATTAATAATCGTAGAAAGACCCTTTTTAAAAGATAAAAACTTCTTATTCCCAGCAGCCTGAAATTGTTTTTTATTTACTTCAAACCCTTTCATAATACTGCCATATGTATTTTTGTAATCAAGTAAATATGGTAATGTAGATGCCATTGTAAGCTCGTTCAATTTACCGGAATAGACTCCCGAAAGAACTGGAGAAATTTGTTTCTCAACCAACTCTTTCCCTAAAAAACTTTCTAAAAATACAGCAAGTGAGGTATCTTTCGTAAAACCTTTGTTCTTTGTAATAAAGTCTTTCAGTGCAATGATTTTGCCTTTCGTTGAAACTAACGTACTACTAAATAGCGACTCTACACTCATTGGTATACCAAATACTGTGTCAGCAGGAATCGGATGTAACATATCATTTGAGTAAATATAAGAAATACCCGTTTCGTTGTATACCAATTCCTCTTCCAAATGCAACTCTTTTACAAAGGGCAAAACATTTTCGTTTCGAGCAACGATTGAATCAGCCCCTGCTTCTATAATAAAATCTTTTTCTTTCACACTGTGAATTTTCCCGCCTAAATATTCATTTTTTTCTACAAGGATTAATTCTAAATCTATATTGTAATCCTTTTTTAGTTTTTCTAAGTAATACATCGTAGAAAGACCTGTAATCCCTCCACCTATGACAACAACTGTTTTCATACTTGCTGCGCTCCTAACCGATACGATAATAAATTCCTTTATTATTATAACCAAAAATTCACTTTCTCGACTAGCAGCTAATAAAGTTCTTAAAATGTACATATTATTTCCACATATACTTTTAACATGTCTAACATTTAATTGTTTAAATATTGAAATTTTCTTTATTTTAATATTTATAGTTGTCTAGGGAATCAATTCATAAGGAATTGTTAAAAGATACTCATCTTTTTTCAAGTGTTATCCATACGAGAAAATGAATGTAATTCTATATTCTTTGTGTATTATGAGGTTCAGAACGTTGATGTTATATTACGAAAAATGGCATTCACTACAAATTATAATAGCTTCTTATTTTAATAACATTATATAGTTAATTAATTTATCTAGTTCTTGACTTACTGTAAGTACTTCTTCATGTTGAAATCCATAATTAGATACTAGCGTAAATAGTTCTTCTTTTTTCATTTCAATGATTTGCTCTAAGTTCCTCAGCTCCATATCGTATTTAATCGCTCCAATTTAAAATGTATGTACTCTAGTATAGAGTATTCACATAATAAGTAAAAGCTTCATTTTCAATTCAATATGACATCTTAAAAACAAATGAGTGGAACTATATACTATGTCAAAATAAAAATTACACTTCATCGCACAACCAACATATCCTACTTAACAATCTCACCGCAACAAAAAAGCATGACCATCTTATATCATGCTTTATGTCCTTTATACATCTTTTTGTAAATTCCTTGTAATTATCCAATCTTTACGTATGTGCAATTAAACCATTTGGCCGAAAACGACTCATCATGAGTTCATCAATGAACTTACCGTGAGATTTTAAACTCCCCTTTTTTATACCTTCATCTTTAAACCCAAACTTTTCATATAGTGCTTTTGCACCAGGATTTATTTCCAAAACACCAAGTTCTACTCTCTCTAGCATTAACCAATTATCTGCAAGATCCAGCATTTTTGTTAATAAAGCTTTTCCAATACCTTTATTATGATATCCACTGTCTACACCGATAAATAAATCTCCCGAATGTGACCTTCTTCCTTGTCCTTGCGTTAAACCAACAAATCCTACTACTTGCCTGTCATATTCTGCAACAAATTCAAATTGATTCGGCGCTAAATTTCGAATTCTATTTTCCATCGCATCTATTCGCATACTAGGTAAGAAAACCATATAAGGTAAAACATCATTTTGGATGCATATACGATGAATTGCTTTAGCATCTTGTATCTCTACTGCACGAATTATAACTTCCATCTTATTCTCCCCTTCCAATCCATACAGTAAAGATTCTTTATAATACAAAAAAATCCTACTTGAACATGGTTAATTTGATAGAATTACAACATTTCTAGCAGTTTTTGATTGTTCATTTAACTTTGGCATTTCAATTAAATGAAATGAAACTCTCTGCCCTTGTAAAAGGTATCTAAAACCATCTGGAAACCTGCTTGAATCAGGTGCGATTAAGCTAAAGTGTACAAAAGCGTGACTATCCTCTTTTCCATCTATTAAAATACTCCCATAGCCTTCATCTTGTTTAAACCATTCCACAATACCTTCGCATTTTTCTTTCATCTGTATCTCCCTTCATTTTCTAAAATCTAGGCTAAAAAATAAGGAAACATCCTGTAAAAAGAAAACGCTACTCCTTCCGCTCTCACATGTCCATATTTATTTACAATCTGTTGAACTTTTTTTCAGAATTATTATATAATTACCAAGGTAAATCTATTATTGTAAGGGGGATACAAAATGACAACACTAGGAATCATTCGGCACGGCAGCACACACTGGAATAAAGAAGGGAGAGCTCAAGGTAATTCAAATATCCCACTTGATCAAGACGGACTCTCTGATGCTTATAAACTAGCAGAACGTTTAGCTACAGAAAATTGGGATTTAATCTATTCTAGTGATTTACTAAGAGCAAAGCAAACTGCCGAACCAATAGGAAAAAGCATTAAAAATATAGAAATCCATTTAGACCCTAGACTTCGTGAAGTGGGCGGTGGAGAAATCGAAGGAACAACTGAAGAAGAGCGAATTTCGAAATGGGGAAAGAGCTGGAGAGAACTCGATTTAGGAATTGAAAGTGCTGACAGTGTTAAAGCGAGAGCTTTACCGTTTATTGAAGACATTACATATAAACACCCTAACAAAAACATCTTAATCGTTAGTCATGGCTCATACATTAAGCATCTTCTTAAAGAATTAGTACCTCATTTGAGCACGACAGATTCTCCAAAAAATACATCCATAACTAAAATTAAAAAGCTAGAAAATGGCTGGGATTCAGAATTATATAATTGCACGGTGCATTTAGATTAAATGTTTAATATTTAAAAAAGAAGACTTTAGCAACAGGTCTTCTTTTTTATTTTCTAGTTGCTTACTAAATATGATGCCAATTATTATACAGTACTTAAATCTTTTCCCATTATAACATAAGGAACATCATCTTTACTTGGATGAAATGGTTCCATTATATTACTCCATTCTAGTTTCTCATATAACGAACGAGCATGATTGTTACTTACCTGTGTCGTCAAAACACTAGTTTTATTGCATATTCCATCTAATAAATTATTATGTAATGCAGTTCCTACTCCTTTTTTCCGATAATCGGAATGGACCGCTAATTCAACAAATTCAAAACAATCATGTAACCATCGATCCACCTGTTTCGAACTTAATGCTTCCCTTAACAAATGATTGTAGTACTGCCCTTCTAAAGATTCATATCCATAAACAAAACCGATAATTTCATTCTCATCACTTATAGCTACTATACCCTTGAAATTTTCATAATCTATATGTCTTGTAATTCTTTCTACCATTTCATCAAAATCTTTTCCTTCATGCACCATGCAGTACAGTTTGGACATGTTTATAATTAGAGTTTCATCTTTCTGTATTGGTACTATATTCACCACAAATCCCCTCCTAATAAAAAAGCATAGTAATTATTTATGTTTATAAATAATTACAAAATAAAGAATATTAAAATGAAATATTTTATCTAGAATTCTCTTTCTTGTGATGAGGAAAATACATAATCAAACTTTATATTTTTAAGCCTATCTCTTAAATACTCTGCTTGCTCTATGCCATATTCATTTAATGGCAACCCTAGCCTCCCTTGAAGTCTTCATTCTTTCCTCATATCTGTTTGTCCATGTCTAATCACATAAATCATTTCTAGACTCTCCCCTTGATTTATTTTTATAATCTTAACATTTTTCAGTAATCAATAACAACAATAGACCATAATCCTATGATTCGTTATTTCTTTGGTTGTAATAGAAATAACGTTAGACCAATTAAGATAAGTACAATACCTATACCTTGTTGTAAAGAAATAGTCTCATCCAAAATGTAATATGCAAGGATACAAGTTCCGATTGTTTCTCCTAATATACTTATGGAAAGAAATCGATTTTTTTCTTTGATTTATTCAACTAAAACATCTATTTGTTTAATAAAAATGAGGCTAACACTTTCTTATTTCATCATCTTTTTACCGATATACTTTCTTTTAAGTAAACTTCTATTAAAAGCATAATAGAAGTGATTTTAATAATGATTCACTCTCAGTAACAAAGAGTTTGGCATTTCAATATGAAAATGTGTTAGCTTTAATTTCTATGTCGAGTTTACCATTTTTATCAACTGATTTTATCGTTATTACAGTGTTCCCAGAATCCCCCTTTTAACCTAAACCTTTTCTCATTTTGTGTCTCACATTCTGAACGATTTCAAAAGTAACTGTTACTACAAGAGCTGTAAACCTACATAAACAAGGTGCGTTTTTTATTAATTACAAAAAGATGTGTTACTTTGCATGGTTACTCTTTTCCCTTCTCTCCACAACTGAATATATATTCTATCTTTAATATCAATCTCCTTTCCTTCACTAAACAAAAAGGATTTACATATTTTAGTGGAGTATTAATATACATAACAATATTTTAAAATATTATAATTTAAACACTAAGGGGATACAACGATGGAACAAACCATTCATATTGACGGTTTCGTCAAACCTGGATTTGAAAAAGTTAAACATGCATTTATAGAGAATTTTACAAACCGTGAAGAATTAGGAGCTGCTTGCTGCATCTATTATAACGATGAGTGCGTTGTTGATCTATGGGGCGGATATCGTGACCATCATACAAAAAAACGCTGGCAAGAAGATACAGCAATTCTCATTTTTTCTGCAACAAAGGGATTTGCTAGTCTTGCATTGGCCTTAGCGCATTCAAAAGGTTATATCGATTACGAAGAGAAAGTATCTACTTATTGGAACGAATTCGGAGTAAATGGAAAAGAAAACATCACAGTCCGGCAGTTGCTTGGACACCAAGCTGGGTTATGTTGTATTAACAAATTACCATTATATACACTTGGTGATTTTGATACGAAGCACGTTGCTCCTTATTTAGAAACCATGAAACCAGCTTGGGAACCCGGCACAAGACATGGCTACCATACATGGACAATCGGTTGGTATATAAGTGAATTAATTCGTCATGTAGATCCAAAAGGAAGAAATTTGACTCAATTTTTTAGTGAAGAGATTGCACAGCCTTTACAAGCAGAAATGTATATTGGTATACCCACTTCACTGCCAAATGAACGTATAGCGACTATTAAGGGAATCCAATCTATCTTTGACATATTTAAAAGCTTTAGCTCTTTCCCAAAAAGCTTACTATGGGCTTTTTTGAATCCAAAATCCTTAGCAAAGCGTAGCATGGTGGATCCAAAAGGATTACTTGCACATGATAACTTCAACAAAAGAGAATTACGAGAAATAGAATTTCCATCTGGAAATGGCATCGGTGTAGTGCGTGATATGGCAAAAATCTATAGTGAATTTGCTAATGGTGGCCCCATATTAGGTTTAAGCCCATATACTTTAAGTGAACTATCGAAACCACCTGTACAAACGAACGGTTGTTGGCGTGATGTTGTACAAACCGTAGACACCGCTTTTACATTAGGCTTTTTCAAACCGTTAGAAACAGGCTCTCACTATGGAAATTCCTCATGCTTTGGACATCCAGGTGCGGGTGGCTCTTTATGTTTCGCAGATCCAATCAATCGAGTTGGTTTTTCTTATGCAATGACACGCGTTGGTATGCAAATGTTTGATGACCCAAGAGAAACTTCTATTCGAAAGGCATTTTATGACACCATTTCACAATCCCAAAAATCACCCAATGCCTTATTGACAGTGATATCAGATGTTACTAAATAGATTGATCTTAAAGAAATTTAACCTTTTATTACATACATCATCATTACCAGATTTAAGTTATATAAAAAATTACTTCCAAATAAGTTGGACTAATCTCTTCTTTCACACAGTAAGCTGAAAATGAAGGCTAGAAAAATGGAGTGTGATTATATGGAGCGACTATGGTTTCCAATGATCGTTACATTTTTTTCGTTTGGTGGATTACTATTAGGTGGCGCAGTTGGACTTGCCACGCGTCAACTTATCGAAGAAAAAATGCATCGTTTATACGCGCTATGTGGAGGCATTTTATTTGGGTTATTATCGCTAGAAATCATTCCAGAAACTTTTTCAAGCTATGAAATCATTGGCCCCACGCTCGGCATTACCATTGGTATATTACTTATGAGTTTACTTGATAATTATTGCCATCACCCTATCATACATAAAAAAGACCAGCAAGCATGGCAAACTTTTTTATTTCTCTCCTTCGCTATTTTTATTCACAATATGCCGAGTGGTATTGCATTAGGAGCTGCTTTTACAAATCATGACGAAACTGCAATTCCGTTCTTATTTGCGATTGTCACACACCATATTCCAGAAGGATTAGCTTTAATCATTCCTTTTCTATTTACACAGCATAAATATATTTCATTTCTATTAACAATCTTGTTATTATCGATTATCCTCGGTACTGGTACAATCTTTGGGGTGATGATGCACGGGAAAGCACTTCACTTACAAGGGCTGATAATGGGGAGTGCAATCGGTTCTTTAGGTTATGTCACAATACATGAGATGTTATGGAAGGCTAAGAAACACCTTTCTCCTCTCCCCTTCCTTTCTTGGTCTATTAGTGGATTTTTACTCATAACCGTTTTTATTCTTTTCGCTGACCATCATTAAAATAAGGATTCATTTCTTGTATATTTTACCTATTTATCCAAAACATAATAGTATCTCAATGCATAAGGAGGATTTATTATGTTTCGTAAAACAGCCGGTGAAGCACTTGTTGATTTACTTATCGATTGGGGCGTTGACCACATTTACGGCATGCCTGGGGATTCAATCAATTCTATTATTGAACCGCTTCGAAAGAAACAAGACAAAATCAAATTCATTCAAGTTCGTCATGAAGAAGCTGGTGCTTTAGCAGCCGCTTCCTATGCAAAATTAACAGGTAAACTCGGCGTTTGTATGGCAATTGCTGGTCCTGGAGCGATCCATTTATTAAATGGATTATATGATGCAAAACTAGATCAAGTGCCAGTTCTCGCAATTACAGGGCAAGTTGAATCTGATTTACTCGGAACAGGATTTTTCCAAGAGGTAAACTTAGAAAGAATGTTTGATGATGTCGCTGTCTATAATCAACGAATTATGTCAGCTGAACAACTCCCTGCCGTTGTAAACCAAGCGATTCGGATGGCATATACAAAGAAAGGTGTATCTGTTCTTACTATTCCAGATGATGTTCCGAAGTTTGAAGTGGAAGCTGGGGCACGTATAACAAGTTCTTCTTTTACATTGCCCGAACTCTTTCCGCAAGAAGAGGATCTAAAATTGGCAAAACTTGCATTAAATGACGCAAAAAAACCTGTTATTTTAGCTGGAAAAGGGGCAAAACATGCGAAGGAATCTTTACTTACATTTGCAGAACATATTGGTGCCCCTATTGTTTTAACACTACCAGCAAAAGGAATTATTCCTGATGAACATCCTCTCTGTATAGGCGGACTAGGATTAATTGGGACAAAACCGTCTTACGAAGCAATGAAGAATGCGGATACATTAATCATGGTCGGAACTTCTTACCCTTTCACTGGCTTTTTACCCGAAAAAGCAAAGACGCTTCATATTGATACAGATCCTACACAAATCGGAAAGCGTTATGCGACAGACATCGGATTAGCTGGTGATGCGGATAAAACATTGAAATGGTTTTTAGAAAATGTGGAGAAGCATAACGATCATTCATTCCTAGAACATCATCAAGAATTGATGAAAAAATGGGAAGAAAAATTGCATAACCAAGAAGAGGATTCTTCCACTCCAATCAAACCACAAAGAGTTATGCATGCCTTGCAACATGTTGCTCATGATGATGCCATTTTATCAGTTGATGTTGGGAATGTCACAGTATGGGCTGCCCGTCATTTTCGGATGACGAACCAACAATTCATCATCTCAAGTTGGCTTGCTACACTCGGATGTGGTCTACCTGGCGCAATTGCTGGGCAACTTGCCTATCCAGATAAACAAGTCTTTGCAATTTGTGGTGACGGTGGATTTGGAATGACGATGAATGATTTTGTCACTGCAGTAAAATATAAGTTACCAATTATTGTTGTTGTCTTAAACAACAATAAAATCGCTATGATTAAGTTTGAGCAAGAAGTAATGGGAAATGTTGAATTTGGTACAGACTTAACAAATCCTAATTTTGCAAAATATGCAGAAATATGTGGCGGAGTTGGATACCGAGTAGAACATATTGATGAATTACTTCCTGCCTTTGAAAATGCTGTTAAGCAAAATAAGCCTTGTATTATTGATGTAGTAGTAGACGTAAATGAAGCACCAATGCCTGCAAAAATTACATTCGGACAAGCAGCTGGATATACGAAACACATGCTAAAAGAGTTGTTCGAAGAAGGAAAAATTGATTTACCACCTTTATAAAATCAAAAAAGATAGATGAGAACAGATTATTCTCATCTATCTTTTTTATCTAGATACTTCTTGTTGAAAAGAAAAATCTTTTCTTCCACCTTGTACTTGTTCTTGCACTTTGATGAAAAAACGCGCTTATCCTTCATAAGCGCGTTTTTCACTTTTCCAGTAAATCACCTCATTTAGCATTATTTTGAAACTTGTTCTTTTGGCAAAACCATTCCTTTATACAGTTGCACCGTTATCCAGTAATAGACAACATAAATAATAAGAAAAATCCCAATCGGCATCCAAACTTTTACAAATGGATCAACTAAGAAGAGACGGAACAAGTTAAGCCCTACTAAAACATGTGCAATACCAATGATAGCTGGGAAAATAAAGAGATATGAAATCTCTTTATAGATGCTACGTGATAACATACTACGTCGTACTCCAATTTTCCGAAGCATTTCGTAACGACGTACATCGCGAGAAGCTCCTGTTAATATTTTAAACATGAGAGAGCTCGCCATCATTGCTAAGAATGCAATTCCAAGGAAGAATCCCATGAACATCGTACCGCTCATAAAACTATTCATAAATTGGTAAGTTGTCATTTTTGTATATAATTCTATTTTTTTGCCTGTTTCTTTTTCTACTAACTCTTTTTGTCGTTGATCGATATCCATTAATAAAGGTTTATATTTTTGTAAATCATCTACTTGTACTAGTGTGACACTATGTTCTGTTCCTTGAATATTTTTATATTGATTGTCATCTGCAATTCGTACAGGTTTTCCATTAAATTGATTATGCGTAACTTGAATTTCTCTTACAATCGCATCTTCCCAATCTCTTGGAATACGCGGGAGATTAGGCGAAGCGTCAGGTGCTTCCATAGATGTATATAATGATTCAGTTAAAGGTTCCTTTACGCGTTTACGTACAGGCTCTTTTACATTTTTAGTATCTTGATGATCAGAAATGAGCGGTGGTTTTGCAGTTAAATCGTCTCGTAAATAATAAACTGCTTCCCCGTCTACTTTATATTTATAAGTCCGCTGCTCTACAATGTTCATTTCCTTTAATGCAGCTTTATCTTTTTCATTCTGATCGTGAATTGTCACATCATAGACTCGAGAAAAATCCGTCATAATACCAACATTTTTTTGAAATGCCATTCCAGCTGTCATCGCCCCTGCACCAAGTGCAATTAGCATTGCGACAGTTCCAAGCACCCGTGATAGACTGTTGATCCGGAAACGAAGCTGAGCGTATGTAAAGCTATTTAAACCTGTTTCATTTCGATTTTTGTTACTTTTTAATCGTGTCACAAACAATGGTAGCAATGAACTAAAAATAAAATATGTCCCTATTGTTGTAGCACCCGTTGCTAGTATAAAACCTATTTCACGTAACTTGTCTATATGAAGGATAGAATAGTATCCAGTTCCTAACAGCAGTACTCCCATTACAGTAAAAATGATAACACGGCGCTTACTCTTTTCTATTTCATCTTGTGTTTCATCTTCACGAAGTAACTCAAGTTCAGTTTTGCGCAATAAACGTACACTATTGATAACTCCAGTAATAATAAATAAGACCAAGAAAAATCCACATGTAACAAGAACTGCAGGCATATAAAATGGCGCATAGCCTTTTGCCGAAATCTCTAAACCATTCATTAAAAAATTTCCTGCTGCACTTGCTAGCAATATTCCTACAATAATTCCGATAATAATGCTGATAATTCCCATGCCGAATGTTTCGATAAATAATAACTGAGCTACTTTTTTCTTCTTCGCACCGAGCATCATATACATACCAAGCTCTTTCCTGCGCAATGTAAGTAAAAAGGAATTCGCATATACGATATAAAAGACCGTAATGAAGGAAAGTAAGACCGCACCGACCCAAAATACAAGGCGAATACTACTAATCATACTATTATCTTTTGTAAATTGACTGTTGATTGCCATCGTTTGGAACATGTAGAAAATACTTATACTAATGACAAGACCAACAAGTAAAACTAGATAGTCCTTTAGCATTTTTTTCATACTATGACGTGATAATTTCAATAACATGATCTCACCTCCTACTTGGATTCAGCCGCTGAGCCCATATGAGCAAGCACACCCAAAATATCTTGATAAAAATCCTCACGTGTTCCTTGGCGTTTCAATTCTTTATAAAGTAGTCCATCTTGAATAAACAGAATCCGCTGACAATAACTTGCACTAAATGCATCATGCGTTACCATTAATATACTTACTCCATGATTTTCATGTAAATCTTGCATCGCTTCTAGCAAACTTTTTGCATTTTTGCTATCAAGTGCACCTGTTGGTTCATCCGCTAATACAATAGCTGGATTATGTACTAAAGCCCGCGCCGCAGCTGTTCTCTGTTTTTGTCCACCAGAAACAGCTGATGGATACTTTGTTAAAATCTCCACAATATCCAGTTTCTTTGCAACCTCATTTACTTTCCCGCTTATCTCACTTGAAGGCACTCCTTGTAATGAAAGTGGCAAAGCAATATTCTCATAAATCGAGAGATTTTCAAGCAAATTAAAATCTTGGAAAATGAATCCTAGTTTTTGAGAACGAAAATCTGATAAAGCGTTCCCCTTCATTGAAGTAATATCTGTGCCTGCTATTGTCACACTTCCTCCTGTTGCATAATCAAGTGTACTAATTACATTAAGTAATGTTGTTTTCCCAGATCCAGAAGGACCCATAATCCCAACAAATTCCCCTTCTTGTATCGTGAGTGATACCCCTCTTAATGCTTTTGACTGGCTTTCATTTCTTTTACCATATGTTTTCTCCACACTTTCTACTGTCACTACATTTGTTGCCATTCCTATCACTCCATCCCATTTTGTATATCATTACTTTGCCATACACTTCTTAGATTTCTCCTACATAAATTCTTAATATTTCTTAAATTTTCTATCCTCTATAACGAAATTGATAAGCCCCCTTATTTCTTAATATTCTCACTTTTATTTGCAATTTTCCTGCGATTTATCTTACATTCACCTTACATTTTTGTAAGGTAGATTTTGAATAAGTAAGCGAAAACAACTATTAATAATTTGCTTATCGTAATAAAAAATCACACCACTTTTAATAAGCGGTGTGATTTTTTATTATTGAGAACATTTATTATAAATTTCATTCTGTACGTTTTCCATAAATTCAGTTAGTGATACAACTTCTGATTTTTCTTCTCCGTATTTACGCACATTTACCGATCCATTCTCCACTTCTTTATCCCCTATAACAAGAACATATGGTACCTTTTGAATCTGAGCTTCCCGTATTTTATACCCTAATTTTTCACTACGAATATCTCGTTTAACTCGAATACCTGCCTGTTTGAGCTTTTCTTCCATTTCTTTTGTATATTGATCATGAGCTAAAGTAGAAACAGGAATTACGTTTACTTGAACTGGAGCTAACCACGCCGGGAATGCTCCCCCAAAATGTTCAATTAATATTCCTAAGAATCGATCAAAAGAGCCTAATACAGCACGGTGGATAACAACTGGTCTTCTTTTCTCATTTCTCTCATCAATATAATTCAAATCAAATTTCTCTGGCATTTGGAAATCAAGTTGAACTGTTCCACATTGATGGCTTCTTTGTAAAGCATCCTTAATATGAAAATCAATTTTCGGTCCGTAAAATGCTCCATCTCCTTCATTTACTCTATAATTATAATTCAATGATTTCAGCACATTCTCGAGAGACGATTCAGCTTGGTCCCATAGCTCATCATCCCCCATTGAATCTTCAGGTCTTGTTGAAAGCTCAACTTCATATTCAAAACCAAATGTTCTGTAGACATAGTCAATTTGTTTTAACACTGACTTTATTTCACTTTCTATTTGTTCAGGTGTCACAAATAAATGTGCATCATCCTGACAGAATGTACGAACTCTTAGTAGCCCATTCAACGCACCGCTGAATTCGTGGCGATGTACTTGACCAAATTCACACATTCGGATTGGTAAATCACGATAGGAATGTAATTTATTTTTAAAAATAAGCATGTGTCCAGGGCAATTCATCGGTTTTAATGCAAAGCTTTTGTGGTCTACTTCTGAAAAATACATATTATCTTTATAATGATCCCAGTGCCCCGATTCTTCCCATAATCCTTGATTCATCATAATAGGAGTGCGCACTTCTTGATAATCGTATTTTTGTTGTATTTCTCTTAAAAAGGACTCTAATTCATTTCGAATAATTTGTCCTTTCGGTAAATAGAAGGGCATTCCTGGTGCTTCTTCCGAGAACATAAATAACTCAAGTTCATTTCCTAGCTTGCGATGATTTCTCTTTGCTGCTTCTTCTAAAAACCGCAAATAGTTTTCTAATTCTTTTTGAGAAGAAAACGCAACGCCATATATACGCTGAAGTACTTGATTATTACTATCTCCTCGCCAATATGCACCTGAAACATGAGTTAATTGAAATGCTTTCAAGTAACCAGTTGACGGCAAATGCGGGCCACGGCATAAATCAACAAATTCTCCTTGTTTATAAATTGTTACAAGTTCATTTTCAGGGATTGCTTCTAAAAGCTCTAACTTTAAGTGATCATTTATATCTTGAAAAACTTTTTTCGCTTCCTTCCTAGTAATTTCAACTCGTTCCATCTTCAAGTTTTCATTTATAATATTTTGCATTTCATTTTCAATTTTAGGTAAGTCTTCAACACCTATACTACCTGGAAGATCCATATCATAATAAAAACCATTTTCAATAACAGGTCCTACACCAAGTTTTACATCGCCATATATTCTTTTTACAGCCTGCGCTAATATATGTGCAGCAGTATGTCTCGCAACTTCTACTCCTTCATCTGAATCCATAGTTATAATTTGAATTTCTGCATCCTGTTCGATATTTCGACGTAAGTCAAATAATTGATCATTCACCTTTCCGGCTACTGCTTTCTTTTTTAAACTCGAACTAATTGAGTCTGCAATCTCTTCTAGCGTAATTCCTTTTACAAATTCTTTGGCACTACCATCTGGAAAAATAATCTTAATCATCTGTTCTCTCATTTTCATCGCTCCATTTCATAAATAAAAAAGCACACTCATCCCTAATAATAGGGACGAGCGTGCTTTTTACCCATGGTTCCACCCAGATTCCCATCATACTAAACATACAATGGCTTCTTTTGCGGTAACGTCGCTTACACGGCACTAGATACTTTCATTTTCCCTAGTGCAGCTCTAAGGTGGTAAGTTATTTTCCTGCGTTAGGAAGTTCTCAGCATTCCTTCCTTCTCTGTACAACCGTTTAAAATAACTCGTGTCCTTTTCTTCGCTTATTATAAAATTAAAAATAAAAAAGCATACTCATCCCTAATAATAGGGACGAATATGCTTATATTCGTGGTTCCACCCAGATTCCCATCATACTAAACATACAATGGCTTCTTTTGCGGTAACGTCGCTTACACGGCACTAGATACTTTCATTTTCCCTAGTGCAGCTCTAAGGTGGTAAGTTATTTTCCTGCGTTAGGAAGTTCTCAGCATTCCTTCCTTCTCTGTATAACCGTTAAAAATAACTCGTGTCCTCTTCTTTGCTTTTGCAATACATCCATTTATTGTTATTTACTATATCCTATTCATTTTATTTTTGCAAGTGTCAAAAAACATTTTTTGCCCAATAAAAAAAGGAAACCAAAAACAAATTTCATGTTTTTTGATTTCCCCTACCCTTTTTACCAATCTTGCGGTTCGTAGTTTAAATCTGCAAATAATCTTTTTTTCTCTTTCTTCGTTAAATCTCTCCATTGTCCAACAGGTAAATTATTCAACTGGATATTCATAATTCGCGTACGTTTTAATGTGTAAACTTGATAACCTAAAGCCTCACACATACGACGAATTTGGCGATTCAATCCTTGTGTTAAAATAATTTGGAATTCATATTTTGATAACTGTGTTATTTCACAAGGAAGTGTTTTTGTTCCTAAAATTTTAACACCCGCTGCCATTTGTTTTAAAAATTCAGGCGTAATCGGCTTATCTACTGAAACAATATATTCTTTTTCATGTTTATTTTCAGCACGTAAAATTTCATTAATAATATCGCCATCATTCGTTAACAAAATTAAACCGTCTGAATCTTTATCAAGACGTCCAACGTGATTAATTCGTAAAGGATGATTTACTAAATCGATAATGTTACCTTTAACTGCCTTTTCACTTGTACATGTAATACCTACTGGTTTATTTAAAGCGATATACACATGGTCTCGAGCAATTCGAAGCTGCTCTCCATTTACTCGCACGTCATCACCTGGTTGTACTTGGTCACCTATTTTTGCAACCTTTCCGTTAATAATTACTCTTCTTTCATTAATTAACTTATCTGCTCCACGTCTAGATGCTTTTCCAGATTCACTAATAAATTTATTAATACGCAAGTTAGGCACATCCTTTTCTCTAAAAAATTCAAGCTCACACTGCTTCTACCGTACAATCACAAAAGGGTAAGCCTCCTAATATAACTTAAATATATTAACATGAAAGGGTATCTGACGTCTTCTATAAATTTCATGTTTAAAAGAATTCATCTCATTGAACGAGATACCAATCATACATTCATTCACTGCACACCTTCTACTTTTAAAACTAACAATTCATACAACAATAACTATTAAAAGCATTTATCCTAGATATAACATCATTTATTTACTTTTTTCATAATTAATATACAGACCATTCTTCTATACACGCAACTTGCTTTCCATTTATACTTTCAACATCCATAGTTACATTAGCTAACGCATATAATCTAGGGAAAATTTCTTTCACATAACGCTGATGTGACATTTCATTTTCCCATAAAGAAAGAACGACATAGCGATTGGAGTTTTTAAGAGATCTTCCCACAACACCACCTAACATTCCTTCTGATTTTTCCATTCCTTTATTCCAAATTGTTTCTTGTATATGTAAAAAGTTCTCTTCCCTGCCTCTTTTCACATCACAAACTGCTACCCTGACAAATAGATTTTTTACAAGTGCATTCGTAAATGAAGTAGCTTTCATATCAAATAACGTTTGAAATAACTCTATTTTACAAGATAAATACGTATCCTTTTGATTGCTATTATGAAAAATTGGATCATGCATTTCATTCATAAATTTTTGATATGTATCCATGTTTCCCCATACTGTAAATATACAGGCCTCATCTTTATTCCAGCCCCCGAACTGTCCATAAAATCCCTCTAGATTTTGTAAACCTCCCCATTTCTCTTGCGCCTCTGAAAATAAACCCTTTTTCTCTTTTTCAACCCGACAAAATATCATTTTTAATAACATGCTGCTCCCCCTTACTATAACTAAAAAATGGCACTATTTGTTTACATAATAAAATTATGTTTTGTTTCATTCACTATTATTTAAATAATAATTCGCTTCTTTTATCATCCAACTCCCAAAGTTATCTAAATATGCTGTAATTTCCATTATGTCGTCTATAGGATTAACTGCATATTGTAGCGCTTTCCTCATATTTTGTTCTTGTTCTGGAAAATGCTTATTAAACAACTCATACGCTGGATAAAGGTCTCTAGAATAAAGTCCTTCTTTATCAATTGTTAATTGCTAATCCTGCTCTAACTATGATTTTCATAATCCAGCTGCAACAATCTATTATATCCTCCCTACCTTTATTATGAATTAGCTCTTCACGCGCTTGTTCAATTTGTATCTGTAAATATTTCAGGTGTTCATGAGCTAATTCTTGACTTACTTTATATTTAGGTAGCTGTGATCTTATATCTTCACCGAATATACATACTCCGTGTGTTTGAATCATAAAACTTATAAATGAAAAACGACTGGAATGTAACACTTCTTCTACTTCATAAAAACTTAATTCCACCCCAGATATACAACCAAATTTTCGAAGCAATTGTTGCTCTATATTTTCACTCCATTCCAAGTCTATTGTTCTCGGATCTTTTCGAACGAATATAATTGTGTCTATATCTGCAATCCCCTCTATTCCAATCCCTCTTGGAACAGACCCTCTAATGTAAATGCTATGCAAATCATCCTGTAACGATTGAAAACACGCATTCTTTACTTCTTGTATTACCTCCAGAAAAACTGGTTGAATATTATTGATATGTGAATCATTTATAATGTATCCTTTGTCATCTACGGGACAAAAACGACCTATTTTCTTAATAATTGACAATCAATCAGCTCATTTCTATATAAAGTGTTATATACAAATTAATTATAAAACAAAATATTCGGAATAAAAACAAAAAGGAACCTTACCATGGTATGCTTATAATATATTTACTAAATAACTCAATAAAAGGAGTATATTGATAATGAAACTCACATTCTCAGTAACTGATTCAACCTTTCCTATCTCCTTTTTAAAATACTACAGTATGCCCATCTTCTCCAAGGTTCTCCCACCCCTTCGCGTTTGAAATAGGCATTAGACTTATATATTGATAATCTGCTTGATTGTCATCTTCAATATGAATAGCTGACATAGGAACTGGAAAATCTTCAATCTTTGATTCTTTCGTCATGAATATTAGCGCCAATAGCCCCCTAAAACTAATACCATAATTATATTAGAGTATATTTCCCATCTCTTTTTCTCCATCGAAAACCTCATCCTTATATGTTATTAAAAGTAATATCATTTAATATTTTATTCTTACTGTATAATCCCATTATTATTTATTTCTCCAGTCCCTTCCTTTTTTCGACAAAATACAACAACTTCTACCTATGTAACTTGTTATTATAGATTAATACAGCTTATGTTTTTCATATTAGGAGGAAATACCAAATGAAAAAATCGTTCTATAAAAAATGGTGCCTTTGTCTTTTTAGCACACTGATAATTGCCAGCATTGGGGTCATTATTTTTTCGAACTACACGAAGGAGAAAAAAATTCAAACTGTTAAAGAACCTGTCGATAAAAAAATCTATCAACAAGAATTAAAATCCCCAATTGATTTACTTACTACAAACTATGATAATATCGTGGAGCATGATTGGTTACCGACATGGACTGAACTAAATTCAAATCCAGGTAACATAAATACAGCTGATTTACTAGATAAAATGAATAGTATAGCAAACCAGTTCAACGAGATCTCTAAAAAAACGGAGATCTTTAAAGTTGAAGAGAAAATAAAAGATCCTGCAATAAAGCAGAAAATAGAGCATTTTAAAACTGCGTTTACAGCAGCTTCAAATTGTATGGAAAATGCTGCATTATCTGTTACGCAAGGCTTAAACAATGAGAAACCTTTAAAAGATAGTCTAGAAAATGCTACGCAATCTTTAGGTCTTGCTGATCAAAATATTGTCATAGCTTTATCTACATTAGCGGAAGTAGAAGGTAAATTAGGGATAACAAAAAAATAAATTAACTACACCATTCCCTTCCATTTTGAGAAATAAAATTTTTGTTTAAAATTATTTTCCAATAAAAAATGATTGCAATTCATTTATACGGAACCTATAATGTTGTTTATTGATTATGTAAAAATCATTTCATAACAATATGTTTAAGTTTTAATCACATAATTCGGATGAACCATTCAGGAGAAGATCAATTGATCTACCGACGGGGCAAAAAGTTGACGACTCAGCTTTGAAACTCTCAGGTCTTGGTTTACAAGTAGAACTGCATGGGGACGAATCTCTGGAGAGACTCCCTCTCGCCTATCATATAGTGCGGAGGAAACAGAGCACCGAAGGAGCAAATCCGCTTGTATTAGCGGATAATCTCTCAGGTAAAAGGACAGAGACAAGAGAAAGAAAACGCCGATTTACATCGGTTTATTTTTCTATTCCTTGTTTCTCCAGAGACCATTTCATTTATGTGAAGTGGTTTTTTATTTTTTCTAAAAGGAGAATAAAGATGGAGACAGTAAGTAAAGTATTAGAACAAATCAATCACTACGTATGGGGATTACCGACCTTATTCCTTCTAGTCGGAACTGGAATCATTCTCACAGTGCGTCTAAAAGGGTTACAGTTTAGCAAACTACTATACGCTCACAAACTAGCATTTCGAAAATCAGAAGATACATCTTCTTTAGGGGATATTAGTCATTTCCAAGCGCTCATGACAGCGATGGCCGCGACCATCGGGATGGGAAATATAGCCGGGGTCGCAACTGCTGTTACAATTGGTGGACCTGGGGCAATATTTTGGATGTGGATTACTGCATTGTTCGGTATGGCCACGAAATATGCAGAAGCGATCCTCGCGGTAAAATATCGTGTAAATAATGAAAACGGTGAATATTCCGGCGGTCCGATGTATTACTTAGAACGTGGTTTAGGGAAAAAATGGCTAGCTATTTTATTTGCTATTTTCGGAACAACCGCTTCTTTTGGAATCGGAAATATGGTCCAATCGAATTCTGTTGCAGAAGCTATGAGAATAAACTTTTCATTTCCTCCTGCTTTAACTGGTATATTAATGGCTTTCTTAATTGCGATTGTTATTTTAGGTGGCGTGAAAAAAATCGGGAAAGTCACTGGATTTTTCGTTCCACTTAAAGCTTTCTTTTATGTCATTTCAGGTCTTATAATCGTTTTTTATCACTTTGATCAAGTTCCAGAAGCATTTTCACTTATTTTTTCTGGTGCATTTCAAGGCACTGCAGCTGCTGGTGGTTTTATCGGGGCTACGGTTGCTTCCGCTATTCAAATCGGGATGGCACGCGGAGTGTTTGCCAATGAAGCAGGTTTAGGAAGTGCGCCAATTGCTGCAGCTGCTGCAAAAACAGATTCACCTGCTAAACAAGCGCTTGTGTCAATGACAGGAACTTTTCTTGATACATTTATTGTTTGTACAATTACTGGTTTAGTATTGATTACAACGGGTGCCTGGAAATCCGGAAAAACTGGTGTTGAAGCGACAACACTTGCTTTCCAATCTGTATTTGGCAATGCTGGTAGCATGATTCTTGGTATTACAATCATTTTATTCGCCTACTCCACTATTTTAGGATGGTCTTATTATGGTGAAAAATGTGTAGCCTATTTATTCGGACAAGGTGCTGTACAATACTATAAAGTCATCTTCATTGTAATGATTGCAATTGGTGCCAACTTAAAACTCGGAATCGTGTGGACATTCGCTGATATTGCAAATGGACTTATGGCTATTCCAAACTTAGTTGGTCTAATTGGATTAAGTGGTGTTGTGGTAGCAGAAACAAATCGATTTTTACAAGCCGAAAAGCTCAAAGCATCAAATGAAAAAATTGTAAGTTAATAAAACTTAGAAACAAAGGGTACCCCATATAAAAATGGAGTACCCTTTACTTATATCACTCTTATATAATTTCTTATACAGTACTATTTTTCACATAATTGGTGATGTCATTAATTTTTTCAAATACTTTAAGTTTGATGTAAAAACCTCAGGCGCATACCAATTTATATAAGCACTCGGACATTTGACCTCATCAATATTTGCATTCTCGCTGACTAATAACGTTAATTCTTCAATATACTCTATTACTTTTCTCAAGTCTGTTTTTACACCTACAGGGCCATGTCCTGGTACTACCTTATTAATTTCAAATTCCTCAATCAATTCTAACATACGCTTCCATTCTTGAAGATTAGATTCTTCAAAAAAGGTAGGATGTGACTTCACAAATAATAAATCTCCCATAAAACAAATTTTTTCTTTAGATAAGTAAAGAATCGTATCACAAACGGAATGCCCTCCGCCTAACGTAATCAATTTTGCAGTTCTTTTCGAACCGTATATAGTAAATTCATTTTGGAAAGAACATTGGGGTAATACAAGTTGTAGTGTAGGTAATGAAATGGCTAACTGATTTAAGAATGAAATCTGTTTTCGTAAGCCTACATCATTTGTTTGAGTGAATTGATCTTGTAGGGATTGTAAATATATATGTAAACCTTCTATGTCTTGTTTCTGTTTATCAATTCTAGGAGGATGAATTTTTGCCATTTTCTCGTATGTTGTATGACTAGATATGATAGTACAATTTTCAAAAACCTGATTCCCACGAATATGGTCTCCGTGCCAATGACTATTAATAACCCATGATATAGGTTGGCCAGTTATTTCTTCTGCTATCTTTTTTAAATCCGCTGCAGCTTGTTGTGTATTAAATGTATCAAAAATAATAGCTTGATCCCCCATATCAATAAAACCAGCATTTGCTAAGGAACCTCCTCCTTCTTTTGCGATTGCCGCGTAAATACCATCTTCTAATTTCTCAACCATAAAATGCTCGCTACTGCATTCATTGTACATTTCTTTCCCCTCTTTTCCTTATTTTTATATAACTACATGCTTATCTCACAAAATATAATTCTAGTTTCTTAGGTTTTGCTTCTTTATCCGCTTTAACAATACCAATTTCCTTTATTATATTTTTTTGTATAGATTTATATCTTACATGTGCCTTAAATTCTGATTCAAAGGGAAACGGTGTAATTCGTATCTTTTCTTTATCTATCCATTCAGCTGTTAACGGTTTATTTGTAATAGTGTTAAAAATTTCAGTTCCTTCAAATCCTTCTTTAAATAAATCAATTTCTTCTTTTTTCGTTACACCAGGTTCATTCATACAAGCATATAAAGATAACTCATCACAAAACTTCAAAAGTTTATAATGCTTATCAAACATAGCATGTTGTTTTTTTGTTAGCGTTTTCAAAAATTTCTTTTGACGATCCAATTCCTGTTTATAAAACTCTATCATTTCCTGATCGTCTTGGTTAAGAGGGAATGATATAAAATGCTTACTACATAGTATAGCACCGTACGGATTTGTATTTTCAATCTCATTTAGCCCTAATGTATAAAAAACAAACCTTAGCGAACTCGGACAATCCATAAACGTATAAGGTGTATTTTTAGCATCATTCCAAAATGGTGTTTTATCTAAGCCGATCCACCCTCTATCATGTTCATAAATCGCATTAATACACTCTTTTAAATATGTCTTATCTTCAAATGCATCTTTTCTAAAATTTCTTGCAAATTCTCCCGCCAAAAATCCATGTTCATGCTGCCGAATTAATATGATTTCGTCTAACTTTGTACGAATAATCATAATTGAATTCCCCCTCTCTTCTATTTTATATATCTGATTTATTATAATCTATATGAATTCGCCTATTTTAAGGAACAATTAATATAAATTCACTCATATCTTGCAGGGATTCTGCCTCTTTCACCGAAATTAAGATAACAGTGTAATCCAAGCAACTTTTACTTTTCACAAATCTTTCTACATTCTTTTACTCATCATCGAAATAGACCTAGACAAAAAATAATATGGGGTGAAAAAATGAACAAAACTGAATTAATTAAAAATGTAGCTCAAACTGCCGATATTTCACAAAAGGAAGCTTCAGTAGCTGTTCAATCTGTATTTGATACAATTACGAATGCTTTACAAACTGGTGACAAAGTACAACTTATTGGTTTTGGAACATTTGAGGTACGCGAGAGAGCTGCACGTACAGGTCGCAATCCTCAAACGGGTGAAGAAATCCAAATCGCAGCTGGAAAAGTACCGGCATTTAAAGCAGGGAAAGAATTAAAGGAAGCTGTAAAATGAAACAATAATAGACCAGTCCTTTAATAGGCTGGTCTATTATTATCTTTTAATCGGTAAATTTCTCCTCAAAAAACCTAAACACTAAACATCCCTAATTTGAAATGAATCTTTTATACTCTATTTTTATTTCTAGTCTATAAAGATTCCTCCATACTTGTACGTACGAAATAACACCGATAAATCGTCCTGATTTTTATAAATCAATCAATGCATCGACTGCTTTTGTTAATGACTCTTCATCTAGTGAGCCAGACCCTTCATCGATGAACATTGTTTCAATAGAAATGCCACCTTCATAAGATTGGATGACATCTGCCATACCAAATGCTAGACAAAGTGATGCGTTAAACCAGACAATATTTTTACGTCACGTGTTTGGCCAGTGTATGCATCGTATACGGAAACCGCTATACAAAAGGCTTTGAATACGATGCGTCTTTATTTAATCGTAATCATAATGAGTTTGTTTTTGAATGTGCGGGCTCAGGGAGACCTTCGATAAAAGACTTTCTTTGGAGGGCAGATAATGGAGAAGGTACGGGAGGCAATACAGTTGATGATGCAGCTTCTAGTTTAACTAGAGCACAAAAGAAAAATCTAAAAACTTTGGATAATATTGTTAATGACCATTTAACTGAAATGGATTTTAGTGGCACTTTGAGAGATTTACAAGGAAATCCTGTTCCTAAAGCAAGTGGTGGCTATTGGAATCATCTTCAAGAGATAACTGATTCATATAAGACTGAAAAAGATTCAAAGAGCTCTTGAAAATTCATTAAAAAATCCTAGCTTATCACCTGATACAAGGGAGAGATTAAAGCAAGGATTGAAGAAAGCAAACAAAAATAAAATTGAAGAATTATTCAAATCATATGGAGGTATCGAATAGTGGATGTTAAAAAGTCATTGTTAAAAGAAATATATAATATAGAAGCTTCTTTTGAAATCAATTCAAAATTTGATAACTGGTATAAAAAGCTTTTAAATAAAACGATTCAAGAATTATCATTAGATGATGTTTACACAATGTTAAGACAAAATATTTTATTAAAATTAGCTATAGAACAAGCTTGTATTTTTATAAGAGAGGACCCATCAGCTGGAGTTATGTATGATGGTCAGTTACTAGAAATATTATCAGAGTTAGCGCCAGAAGCAATTAATGATAAAAGAAATTGTTTAGAATCACTTTTACCGTATACCCAATTAGAAATTAGTAAACATACATGGGATGATGAGTTTGAAAAAGAAGAATATCAAAATATTATAGAAAAGTTTAATAAGAGTTTAACAGAGTTAGGATAAAAAACTCACCGTAATTTCGTCGAATATGAAAAAGAAAAAGCCGGTGATAAATACACCGACTTAGACTTAGTACTTACTTCCAAATATGAGAAACCGTTAGATTCTCGTAGCATACGGAGATTGTTCTACAATGTAACTGAAAAACTTGGGCTACCTAGAATACGATTTCATGATTTACGACATACTCACGCTACGTTGTTGATACAACAAAACGTTAATGTAAAATTAATTTCAGAACGACTAGGTCACGCTGATATAGGTACGACATTAAATACGTACAGTCACGTACTTCCTGATATGCAACGTTCTGTAGCTGAAAAGCTCGACGAAGTATTCGAAAAGTGTGACCGCTAGTGTGACTTGGGACTAAAATAACGTTCAAAATGCTGGGTAAATTAGAAGGGTTCAAGGTATTACTTCACCACAAACCTAGTCTGACTACAACCATCCTTCTGTTTTGTTACTTCAAGTACTGCCGGCATTGCATTCTTCAACTCTTGTACGTGCGAAATAACACCGATAAATCGTCCTGATTTTTGTAAATCAATCAATGCATCGACTGCTTTTGTTAATGACTCTTCATCTAGTGAGCCAAACCCTTCATCGATGAACATTGTTTCAATAGAAATGCCGCCTTCATAAGATTGAATGACATCTGCCATACCAAGTGCTAGACAAAGTGATGCGTTAAATTTCTCTCCACCAGACAATGTTTTTACGTCACGTGTTTGGCCAGTGTATGCATCGTATACATCTAATCCTAGTCCACTTTGACGATTTCTTTTTTCAACTCGTTCACTCCGTTTTAAATAGAATTGTCCATTTGATAGTTTACGAAGTCTTTCGTTAGCAATTTGAACAATTTGTTCTAGATACTCAATTAAAATGTAACGTTCAAAAGAAATACGGCTTTCATTATCCCCTTTCATAACCTCATATAAATCAACAAGCTCTTGAAAAGCTTTTTCCTCTTCATGAATTTGTTCGTCGATTCGTTTAATGTTTTCATATAGATCAGAAATATATGCAACTGCACTTTGAGTACGTTGGCGTTTTTCTTTTGTAATATCGAGCTGAATTTCTAGTTCCTTCATTTGTTCTTCTAGAACTGTAATATCCACCCATTCTTTTCCCTCTAATTCATTTGCTAATTCTTCAATTTGTTTCGCTAATACTTCAAGTGATGAATAGTATTTTTGAATTCGATCTTGCAGATGTTTCATTTCTACATCTGTTAATTTCGCTGCTTTATAACCTTGTTGATCGATAAATTCACCTTTTTCAAGCTCTTTCGTAAATCGTACAAAAGTCTCTTCTCTCTTCTCTTTTGCACTGTTCACTTGTTTTACAACCCCATCATGCTCAGCTTGCACACGTATATTTTCATTTTGCCAATGTTGATACGCTTCTTGAACTTTTTTCCATTCCTCTTCCATAAAACGGAGTGTGCTTGCAGCTTGATCAAATTGCTGCTTCCACGCTTCTAATGTTTGTAAGTCCTCAGGAATTTTCTGCTGATCATGTTCATAGAAAGTACGAAGTTGCATACACTCCATCTCAGTACCGTGCTGCATCACTTCAACTTCACGCTTTTGTTTCTGTAATTCTTCTAATTTTTCTTCAAACTTTTTCAGACTTTGTGCTAGTTGTTTGCGCTTTTCTTCACTTTCTTTTAATGAGTTTACATCAGCTGCTAGTTGTTTTCCTTGTTGCACCAATGCACGATAGGTTTCAACTAATTCTTCTGAGCGATATCCACGCTTCGCGACTTCTTCTATCACTTGTTCATATTGTAGGCGATAGAAATTCCATTTTTCTTCTAATTGAATGTGCAATTTTTCGGCAGCATTCCTATTTTCTCGCAGCTCATTTAACTGTTTTTCATCAATGGAATCTCCTTGCTCTGTAGCTTTCTTTGGGTGAGCCGTGCTACCACATACTGGGCAAGATTCTCCTTCATAAAGATGAAGTGCTAATACCCCAGCTTGTTCGTTTAACCAGCGACTTTCCATATCTTCATAGGCTTTAACTGCTAATTCCAGCCTTTGATAGGCAGTATCTTTTTCTTGTTCATATTTTTGTTTTTCTTGCCAAACGTCATATGCTTGCTTTAAGACTTTTGCATCTTCTCGCATATTTGTTAGTTCTTCCACTTTTTCTACATACTGCTCAAGTGCTACTTCTAACTGTTGCAGTTCTCCAGCTATTTGCTGTTTTTGAGAATTTTGCTCTTCTAGTTGCTTCTCAAACTTATAAAGACCAGCTTTCAATTTCTCACTCTGAAGTTCTGCCTTTTGTAATTTTGATTTTTTCTCTGCTAATGAAGCAATGATTGGCTGTAATTCTTCCAATCTTTGTACGTTCTTCTTACCTTCTTCACGTGCAGATTCCTTCCCTTTTAACTCTTCATATTTTGCATGAGCCAGTTCAAACGCCTTAACTGTTTGTTCTTTCTTTACAGATATTTGTTTCAGCAATCGTTCCGTATTTTGTTCGGTTTGCATCGCTTCTTCATACCATTGTTCAAATGGTAATAATCGTTTTGCTTGTTCTGCACGTTTAAATCGTTGCTCCTCTATTTCTATTTGCGCACGATTTTCTTGTAAGTTTGTTTGTTGTTCTTGTTTCATCTGTAAATCTTTTAATTTTTCGTTAACAGATTTCGCTGCATGAAAACGATCTTCTACAACTTTTAATTGTTGCGTTTGTGCTACTTGTTGCATTTGTAATTGTTCAACTTCCGCTTCATAACAACTTGTTTCTTGTTCAAGCGCTTCAACTACTTGGTGCGTATTGACATGTTCTTGCTGCACTAGTGTCTCTAATACCGAACCGTCTCGAACTGGTAACTTAAAAACATTTCGGAAGTATAGTTCTCTTTCTTTTTGTTTTTCTTGCAAAATGTCCTTCCACTGTTTCCGCTTTTGATCTAATAGTTCACGCATTAATTTATAACGATCTGTTTTAAAAATACGGCGTAATATCTCTTCTTTATTTTCCGTTTCAGATGTTAATAGTTTTCGGAACTCCCCTTGCGGAAGCATGACAATTTGACTAAATTGATGTTTGCTTAGTCCGATTAGCTCCTCGACCTTTTTGTTCACGTCTGTTACATGAAAACGGTCTACACATGGAGCCTTCTCATCATCTATTACTTCAAATAATTCAACAGCATGCCCAGTAATTGTTTTATTCCCTTGTTTTTTATGACCAAGCTGCCTTTTAATTTCATATTGTTTACCTTTCAATTGAAAGGTTAATTCTACACTCGTATATACATTGTCATCAGCAAATTGGCTGCGAAGCATACTTGTATCACTGCGTTCTTCTCCGCTCGCTTCTCCATATAACACATAACAAATCGCATCAAATATCGTCGTTTTTCCCGCACCCGTATTTCCTGAAATGGCAAAAATACGATGATCACCAAGATCACTAAAATCGATAACTTCTCGCTGTTTATATGGACCAAACGCTGTCATAATAAGCTGAAGTGGTCTCATCCTCGTTCACCTTCCCGTTCCTGCACTGTTTGTAATACTTCTAAGAAAAGACGCTCTTTCTCTTCTGATAAATTTGAGCCCTTCATTTCTTTATAAAAGGCTTTTAAAAGAGATAAATCATCTGTTTTATGTCTAGATACGGTCATTTCATTTGATTCTGTAAGTTCCCGCCTTTGTATAGAACGTTCAACATGCATTGCATTTGGATATACAGAACGAATTTTCTCCATCGGTTGCAATACAGGATTTTCATCTAATAGTTTAACGAAAACATAATCTTCGCTGGTCGGATGTTTTAATAAATCATCTATTTTCGCTTCTACTGTTCGCATTTGGCGACGAGGGGTAAATAAGCGTTTCTCTATTGTTGTTTGTCCTGTTTCATCTAATTCAACAATGTAATATCCTTTCTTATGACGCTCTTCAGAAATGGAATATGCAAGGGGTGAACCTGAATAGCGAATTGTTTCATTACGGACAAAATGCGCTTGATGTAAATGACCAAGCGCCGTGTAATGAAACTTGTCAAAATAGTGGCTATTTACGTATTCAGCACCACCAATAGAAAGCGGCCGCTCTGCATCACTCGTGTTGTCTTCTGCTTCACCTGAAGAAGTAACAAATGCATGTCCTACAAATACGTGTCTTGCTTCTTGATCCATTGTTTCCGAAAGTTCATTCATAAAAATACGCATCGCATCATCATGTGAACGAATATCTTCATTTTTCATAACGTGTCTTACAATACTTGGATCAGCATACGGAACTAAATGAAAATGTACCTCTCCATACGCATCCTTTAAAACAACTGGTTCATAAGGGAATCGGAATTGTCCCACAATATGCAATCCTTGTTTCTTCATTAAACTACTGCCAAAATGGATACGATCTGGACTATCATGATTCCCTGCTACTGCAATTACTGGCGTTTGTAAATCAATCACTATTTTTTGTAATACATCATTTAATAAGTCTACTGCTTCTGTCGGAGGAATTGCTCGGTCGTATAAATCACCTGCAATAATTACGGCATCTGGTTTTTCTTCTTCCACAGCTTGAACGAACTGCTCTAAAACAATTTGTTGATCTTCGGTCATATATACACCGTGAACAAGTTTTCCTAAATGCCAATCCGCTGTATGAAATAACTTCATCTTTCCCTTCCTTTCTCTCTTTTAATTTACTGATTGTAATGAAACAAGTTGATAGTTCAGTGTTGTCTTTTCATTTTCCCACTCTATCTTTTGAACAATTGCACTACCGATTTTTTCTTGATCAGATTTATATAAAGGTAACATTTCATCCAAAGCAAATAAATGATAACCATCTAAAGTTAATTGAAATATATTTTCTTCTATATGTAATCTCATTTCTTTTTCATTTGAAATAACCTTTGTATGCATCTCAAATTTCATATAAGTACAGCCCCTTTTCTTGTTCTCTATACTTTAATAGTATAGCGGCTATTCACGATTGACAAGTGAATACATGATGTAGAATTTATTTTGCTTTTTTAATGTTTTATGTATTTCTCACTATAATACAGTATGTGAAATTATTTTTTTACAAAAATAAAAATGCCCTTTCAGGCATTCTTATTTTTGTAAATAATCTTTCATTATATAGTACAATATAGTGATTAATATAATCGCTATAAAAAATGAAAATAAGGCCACGATATACCCATCTCTATTTAACACAAAACAGAGTGAAATAGAGATTATAAAAACGGGAAATACGAGACGTACTTTATCTTTAATTTCTTCTGTCGTATCTGTGCGATGAAAATACTGTGTAATTCCTAACATGAGAGAAGACAAAATAATAACCGATACTAGTAAAGGCCCTGGCATTCCGATCTCCCCTTTCCCTACTCCCTATTATATACAAACTCCCTCTTTCTTAAAAGTAAGACCATTCGCTGAATACAACAAAAGGAAGTTGCTATCCCTAATTACTTATGTTCATTTAAATTAAACATGGTAAATATAATATTCCCTTCATTATCAAGTTGCAAACAATATCATTTACATTGGAAACAACTGATGTTGTACTATTCATTTTCGTATGTTGAAATCCTGCAAATATAACTCGTCAAAATATGCACCATTCTAAAAGTATCTAGTTCACTGTCTTAATGCCCATTTGTTTAGACAGTTAGACACTTTATCGCTACTACTTCTTCTTAATTAAAGATACCAAAATTGGCACACTACTTGCATTTTAGATAAATTATAAAGGACATTTTAGCTTGTATCGAGAAATAAGAATGAGAAGATATATAAGAGGAGGATTCGAAATGACCGAAAATGTTTTATTTTCTATTAGTGAAAACGGTGTTGCAACGATTACTTTAAACCGTCCAAAAGCACTTAACTCTATATCTTATGACATGTTAAAACCAATTGGACAAAAGCTCAAAGAATGGGAGAAAGATGACCACATTGCCATTATCGTCTTAAAAGGGGCTGGTACAAAAGGATTTTGTGCTGGCGGCGATATTAAAACATTATATGAAGCACGTTCAAATGAAGTTGCATTACAACATGCCGAACAGTTCTTTGAAGAAGAATATGAAATAGATACTTATATATATCATTACCCAAAACCAATTGTCGCTTGTTTAGATGGAATTGTAATGGGCGGTGGTGTCGGCCTTACGAATGGTGCTACACATAGAATTGTGACAGAACGTACAAAATGGGCAATGCCTGAGATGAATATTGGTTTCTTCCCAGATGTTGGAGCTGCTTACTTCTTAAATAAAGCACCTGGACAAACTGGTCGTTATGTCGCGTTAACAGCATCTGTTTTAAAAGCTGCTGATGTATTATATATAAATGCTGCTGATTATTATATGACATCTGATTCATTACCTGCTCTCCTTACAGAACTTGAAAATGTTAACTGGAACCAGCAAGATGTACATACTACTTTAAAAGAAATCATTCATAAATTTGCAACCACCCCTAATATAGAAAGTGAACTGGCTTCTTTATTAGAAGGAATTAATACACATTTTTCATTCCAAACAATTGAAGAAATCGTCCATTCATTAGAAAATGCTAGCAATACCTTTACTTTAAAAACGAAAGAAACATTACTATCAAAATCTCCATTTTCATTAAAAGTAACATTAAAACAACTTATTGATGGCAAGGGAAAATCGGTAGAAGAATGCTTTGCGACAGACCTCGTGCTCGCTAAAAATTTCATGAGACACGAAGATTTCTTTGAAGGAGTACGCTCCGTCGTAGTAGACAAAGATCAAAACCCACAATATAAATATAAACAATTAAGTGATGTCTCAGATGAAGATGTAAATCGATTCTTTAATCTTCTCAATGCATAAGTAAAAGGCTAGGTGAAAACAGCTCATTTGCTGTTCCATCTAGCCTTTTCCGATATTTATATTTCCCACATTTTACACCTCTTTGAATAAATTTATTAAATACGCTTTAACATAATTAATTTTTATTTAACATACAACTTTAATTGTGTTACACTTATTTTGATTGAATTTTCAAAACATACAAACAGAAAGGTGGAGTGATGGTGGCGAACTATCTTCTTTTTATTATTATGTCAATTTGTCTTATTATTTTACCGGGGCCTGACACCGCAATGGCTACGAAAAACACCCTTACTTCAGGAAAAATGGGAGGAGTAAAAACAGTTTTCGGTACATGTATCGCTCTTTTAATTCATACGTTAGCTGCTGTAATTGGACTTTCCGCTATTATTGTTAAATCGGCTTTCTTATTTTCTATTTTTAAATATGTCGGTGCTATTTATCTCGTCTATTTAGGTATTAAAGCACTGTTATCTTTAAAAGACAAAAACAGCATAGCTACGAATGAACTACCTATGAAACATGCCGATGAAAACAGTTCCTGTTTTCGCCAAGGGTTTCTAACCAATCTTTTAAATCCAAAAATCGCTGTATTCTTTTTAACTTTTTTACCGCAATTTTTAAGTCCTGACTATAATACACTCGTTCAATTTCTAATCATGGGTCTTACCTATCTTGTTTTAACCGTAATATGGTTTGCCTTTTATATCTTCTTAATTGATAAAATTAGTGTTTTTATGAAAAAAACAGCTACCCAAAGATATATCCAAGGAATTACTGGCATTGTCTTAATTGGATTTGGTATCAAGTTAGCTTTCGAAAAGAATAGTTAACAATTAAAAATACACCACTTTCTAACGAGTGGTGTATTTTTTGTACAAGTAACAATGTACATGTGTATTTTATTCAACTATTAAAACCAGCGTTCTGTCACAACTTTTTTACGTGTATAAAATTGTACACCATCTGTTCCATTTGTTCCAAGATCACCATAGAAGGACGCTTTATTTCCCGCAAATGCGAAGAATGCCATCGGAGCTGGAACATTAACATTTACGCCAATCATTCCTGCATCGATATTATCACGGAATGTTTGTGCATGTTTGCCACTTGATGTATAAATAACCGCACCATTTGCAAATTTTGATTGGTTTGTCAGTTTAATTCCTTCTTCCAAATCTTTTACTCTCACAATACTTAATACTGGAGCAAAGATTTCATCTTGCCAAATTTTCATATCTTGATTTACGCCATCAAAGATTGTCGCTCCAACAAAATATCCTTCGCCGGCTTCTTCATTAATTTTACGACCATCTACTAGTAAAGTAGCTCCATCTGCTACACCGCTATTAATATAGCCTAGTACACGCTCTTTATGAGATTCGCGAATTAATGGCCCTACATAATTCTCTTCGTGGAAACCATCACCAACTTTTAGTTTACGTGTTTCTGACACAAGAACATCAATGAATTCATCAGCAATTTCATCCACAACTGCTACAACCGAGCATGCCATGCAGCGTTCTCCACTGCTCGCGAACGCTGAACCAATCACACCTTGTACCGTTTTTTCAAGGTTGCAATCTGGCATAACAATCGCATGATTTTTCGCTCCTGCAAGTGCTTGTACTCGTTTTCCATATTTTGTTCCTGTTTCGTATACATAACGTGCAACTGGCTCTGATCCAACAAATGAAACAGCTTGAATATCTTTATTCTCTAAAATGCTATTTACAACATCTTTCCCACCCTGTACTAAGTTTAAAACCCCTTTTGGAAAGCCTGCTTCGTAGAATAATTCTACAAGTCTCTCAGCTAAAAGTGGCGTTCTTTCCGATGTTTTTAATACAAATGTATTACCACAAGCAATTGCTAATGGGAACATCCATAATGGAATCATCATCGGGAAGTTAAACGGTGTAATACCTGCAACAACTCCAATTGGATAGCGCCAAATTGAACCATCAATTCCCCCTGCAATATTCGGAAGTGCTTGACCCATCATTAAATTTGGTGTTGATGTTGCAAGTTCTACAGCTTCAATACCACGCTGCACCTCACCAGTTGCATCTTTTAATGTTTTACCATTTTCTAATGTAATAATTTTTGCAAGCTCTTCTTTGTTTTCTTGTAAAAGCTGTAAATATTTATATAGCTGTCTTGAACGATTTGGAACCGGCACTTTTGACCATGTTTCGTAAGCAACTTTTGCAGCTTCAACAGCTCGATCTACATCTTCTTTTGGTGAAAGCGGAACATACGCAATTATTTTTCCAGTTGCAGGATTCGGAACAGCTTCAACCTCTGTACCAGTAGATTCTACCCATTCACCATTAATATGATTTTTCACTCGTTTAATTTCTGTTGTAATCATTGTATTCGCTCCTTTTTATTTTTTATATTTTCTAGGATCCATTACTATTTATCACTAGAGATTAATTGCTCACTTACCTTCTGATATAAAGCAGCCATGTCTTTTTCACCATATCCCGCTTTATCAGCTTCATCATACAAATTCAGAAGCATTTCGCTTACAGGTAAGTGAAGTTCACTTTCTTTCGCTAAATCAACCGCAAATCCTAAATCTTTCTTTAGTAAATTCACAGTGAATCCTGGCTCATAGTTCTCTGGTGCAATAAAGCTTTTATAATTACGTTCATAAATTCTACTTTGTCCATAGCTAACATTTAAGATATCAAACATTTTATCTAAATCCATATTATTTTTCTTCGCTAATGTCAAAGCTTCACTAACGCCCGCTGTGTAAAAACCGATTAGTAAGTTATTAATCAATTTTACAGTTGTGCCACTGTCAATTTGTTCACTCACATGAAAAATATTTGCTCCTAATACTTCCATCACCGATAACCCTTTTTCATATACTTCTTTTGATCCACCGACCATAAAAGTTAATGTGCGATTTTCCGCTCCAATCACTCCACCACTAACCGGCGCTGCTAAGAAATCTACTTTTTTATCATTCGCAGCATCTGCCAATCTTTTATTTAGTTGCGGTGCTACTGTACTTGTATCAACTAGCACAATATTCGAATGACTATTTTCGATTAATCCTTCTTCGCCGAAATAAACAGCTTCAACAGCTCGCGGTGATGGTAAACTTGTAAAAATCAAATCACATGTTTCTGCCAATTTTGCAATTGATAAGCCAATGATTCCTCCTTCTTTCTCAAAAAAAGCTTCAGCATCTTTATTTAAATCAACGCCATATACCGTATAATTTGATTTAACTAAATTTTTAGACATCGGAAGGCCCATATTACCTAAACCAATAAAACCAATCTTTTTCATACTACTCTCCTCCTATTTAAACAATATATTTCCCACGATTTATAATCGCTTTTGCGATTTCTCTCTTTTTCGTAAATACGTTCGTATATAGAGGCACTGACAGTTGACCAATTTCATCTAGAATAGCGTTTCTATTCTGCTCTTCTTGCACTGCTGCAGAAAGAAGAACTATTGCTGCTGATTCTACTTTGCGATACCCTTCTTCACAAAGAACATCTGTTACAAGCTGTTTTGTACGTTCTTTTTCTTCACCATTTTTACTTACCGCTTTCTTCGTACGTAAAAATGCTGACTCCATTACATATACATCTTTCAACATGTCTGCTAATACGCGTGAATATTCTTGCTCTTGTTCAATTTTTATTTCAGGAGTTTTAGATAGCGTTTTCAAAGATTGTTTCAATAATTGTTTTGATAATAAAATATAACGATGATTTCGTTCTACATTCTCAAACGTACCTTCATCTACTTGATCTCCTAGTTGCTTTGTTTGTTTCATTAGCATTTTTGCAACTGTTAAACGATTAATTTCATTCGTTCCTTCAAATATACGGCTAATTCTAGCATCACGATATAATCGTTCTACTTCATATTCTTGCATATAACCGTAACCACCGTGAATTTGTACTGCTTCATCCACAATATTCCCAAGCGTTTCTGAAGCATTTACTTTGTTGATTGCGCATTCCATTGCAAATTGAGACATTTTCTGCATAATGCTTTCATCATTCTCATGAATCGCTTCATCAATTACACCTGCTGTTCGGTAAGCCGCGCTCTCTGCACCGTATGTAGCAATAATCATATTCGCAATTTTCTCTTGGATCATCGTAAAATCAACTAACTCTGTCTGAAACTGTTTTCTTTCTTTTCCGTATTGAACAGATAGGCCAATTGCTTGCTTCGCTGTTCCAATATTTCCGAAAGCAAGTTTCAATCTAGCGAAATTGAGAATATTAAGAGCTACGTGGTGTCCCTTTCCAACTTCTCCTAATACATTTTCTACTGGAATTACAACATCCTCTAAAATGAGTGTCGCAGTTGAAGATCCTTTAATCCCCATCTTCTTTTCTTCTAGGCCAATCGAAACACCTTCACATGTTCTTTCGACAATAAATGCTGTCATTCCTTTATTTGTCTTCGCAAAAACAACATATACATCAGCCATATGAGCATTAGTAATCCACTGCTTTTCACCGTTTAATTTCCATGCCGTTCCCTCTTCATTTAAGACAGCACTTGTTTTTGCACTTAACGCATCAGATCCAGCGTTTGGCTCTGTTAGCGCATACGCACCAACCCATTCTCCCGATGCGATTTTTGGTAAGTATTTTTCCTTTTGCTCTTTTGTTCCATAGTATATATATGGCAACGTTCCTACTCCAGCATGAATATTAAAGGAAACGCTAAAAGCCCCTGCATATCCCATCTTCTCTGCTACCAGCCCAGAAACTGCCTTTCCTAATTCGAATCCTCCATATTCTTCTGGAACTTCTATACTTAACAATCCAAGTTCGCCAGCCTTTTCAAACAATCTGCGAGAAACTTGATAATTGTGTTGCTCGATATTTTCAATTTCAGGAACAATTTCCTGTTTAACAAATTGTTCTGTTGTTTTTGCAATCAAATCTTCATCACCTGAAAAATCCTCAGGTGTAAAAAAGGAAGTATTAAGCTCCTTATTCAGCGAAAAAAATTCGTCCCATTGCAACTTTGTTTTCTCCATCTGTATCCCCCTATCATTTCGGTCTTCATTTTATTTATATGCAAAATCTATGCCAAACTAAAAACTTGATAGAACATGGGCAAAATGAAAAGAAAACGTAAAACTGTCTAGACAGTTTTACATCATTTATAACAAGTTGTTTAGATTTTGAATCGTGACAATTTGTTATATAAGGTCGCCCTAGAAATTCCTAATAATGCTGCTGCTTTTGACTTATTTCCTTTTGCTTCTTTTAAAACGCGTTCAATTAGCCCTCGTTCTTCCTCTTCACGTACCACTTTCATCGCTTCTTGTTTTGCTGGTAAAGACTGAATCATAGGTACTAATTTTTTCTGCTCCATATCCCGATAATAGAATTCTTCTGGCAAATCTTTAGCTCGTATATGCGTATCATCCGATAGTGCAAATAATCTTTCTAACACATTGATCAGTTCCCTAACATTACCTGGCCAATTGTAATGGAACATTAGGCGCAATACTTCTTTATCAATTGTTTTTTCTTCAGTTCCATACATGTGACATAATTTTTGTAAATGTTCTTCAACAATAAGCGGGATATCTTGTTTTCGAAAGCGGAGCGGCGGAATATGGATCGGAATAACATGAAGACGATGGTATAAGTCCTCTCTAAATGTACCCTCTCTCACCATTTGTTTTAAATCTTTATTTGTCGCTGCAATTAGCCTAAAATCAACAGGAATTGGATGTGTGCCACCTATTTTTTCTATTTCTCTTTCCTGTAAAACACGTAATATTTTTACCTGCGTTAATAAAGACATGTCACCAATCTCATCTAAAAATAACGTTCCATGATTCGCAAGTTCAAACTTCCCTGCCTTTCCATTCTTTTTCGCACCTGTAAATGCACCTTCCGCATAGCCAAACAATTCAGACTCTAGTAAATTATCAGGAATAGCAGCACAGTTTACACTGATAAATGGACCGTTTTGGGTTATACCTGCATCATGTATAGCACGCGCAAATTGCTCTTTACCAACACCACTTTCACCAGTAATTAATACGGAGGCCTTAGACTGCGCTGCTTTTCGAGCCATTTTTTTCGTTTCAGAAATCGTCTGACTTTCTCCAAGAATATCTTCGAATCGAATTTGCTTCTTCTTCGGTTTAGAAAATGACGGTTTGACAGCACGATCTTTTTGATCAAATCTCTCTAGTATTTTATAAATATCTGAAATTCCTTCATGAATAAGCATGCCTACAGCACCGATTACTCGTCCGTTCTTCCAAATTGGCATCCGGTGTACAACTAGGTTTTGCCCTTGCAAACGATGTACTTGATTTCTTTCTGGTACTCCTGTTTTTAATACAACTGGAAGGCGTGTATTCTCAATAATATTTTCAGCACACTGTCCAATTGCTTCGTCTTTCGTTACGCCAACGAACCGGCTATACGTATCATTAAACATTTGAATAACGCCGTTTTCATCTACAATCGCTATACCTTCATATGCCGTATCAAATGAGAGCCGTAACCATTCAATTACACGCTCTGCATCTTCTAATTTCTCTTTTATAAATTTCTGAAAAGCAAAAATCTCTCTTTGATCTATAACCCCTTCTAACATTCCATTTTTTTCATTTATCACATAAAATGGCAGGTGCTGAACCCCTTCCATTTGTTTTTTTCTCGTTCCCTTATGGAAGGAATCATCTATAATCATATGAACTGAAGTACTCACATCATTTTCTTCCTTCATCCACTGAACACAGTCTACTAATTTCGCTATACCAACCATTCTTTTCCCCTCTAGTACAGGCAGTTCATCAGTTTTTGATGCGACAAGTAGATCGATTGCCTCTGCAATCGTATTACTCATTTTCACAAATTGACAATCTTTATTGAGCCATCTTCCTACAGAGTAATCTTCTATAAAGTTCATATGTTTCCACCTCTTTTGCAAGCAATTAGGAAATAGGAAAAGGCGATGAGTCTCCACATCAAGCAGTTGTTTTTGCCAAAGATGTAATCATCATCGCCTTTTTTGTTTTATTGATCCTCAGATAAAACTGTTTTAGCAATACCGTTATCTAATTCCTCAAAATCATGATACGAAATTGTCTCATACAATTCACTTCTCGTTTGCATGTTAGATAGTCCTTCTTTTTGTGAGCCTGTTTCTTTAATAAGCGTAAATACACGCTCATATGCTTTTGCAGCAACACGAAGTGATGTAACTGGATAAATGACCATTTGGAAGCCCATATTTGCAAATTCTTCTGCACTATAATATGGCGTTTTTCCAAATTCAGTCATGTTTGCAAGTAAAGGAACATTTACTTTGCTGTTAAATAAGCGGAATTCCTCTTCAGATTGAAGCGCTTCTGGGAAAATAGCATCTGCGCCTGCTTCTACATAAGCAATCGCTCTTTCGATTGCTGCATCCAATCCTTCTACGCCGCGAGCATCTGTACGTGCCACAATAACAAGTGTTGGCGCTACTTCTTTAATCGCTTTAATCTTTTGCACCAATTCTTCAGTGGAAACAAGTTTTTTCCCGTTTAAATGTCCACATTTCTTTGGTAATTGTTGATCTTCAATTTGAACAGCAGCTACATTTGCTTCTACCATTTCTACAGCAGTTCGCGCTACATTTAACACGCCACCAAATCCTGTATCAATATCAACAAGAAGCGGCAAATCAGTTGCTCTAACAAGATCTCTTGCTCTTTCAGCTACTTCAGTAGACGTTACAATACCTAAATCCGGTAAACCCTTGCTTGCTGTATAAGCAGCTCCTGATAAATAAAGAGCTGAAAATCCAGTATTTTTCGCAACAAGAGCGGCCATCGCATCATGCGCACCAGGGATTTGTAAAATTTCAGGTGCTTCTACTAAAGCTCGGAATCGATTAGCAAGCTCTTCTTGTGTCGACTGTTTATTTACAACCCAAGCCATTCATATTCCCCCTATTTTATATTAAGAAAAGATCTACGAATTCATTTACATTCATATTTTCTAATTTTTCTTCATTCAGACACGCTTCATGAATTTTTTCTTGTTGTTTACTTGAATAATGTACAGCCATATTTGCAGAGAACTTTTGAACAACTTTTGGAATTGCTTCATCTCTACGGAAACGATGACCTAATGGATATTCACACTCTACGTTTTCTGTTACTGTGCCATCTTTAAAATGAACTTGAACAGCGTTGGCGATTGAGCGCTTGTTCGGATCAAGGTAATCTAAACTGTATTGTTTATTTTCAACAACAACCATCTTATTTCTTAATTCATCTACACGAGAATCAAAAGCTGCTTCATCTTCATAGTCATCCGCAACGATATCACCTTTTAATAAACCAATTGCAGTAATGTATTGTAAGCAATGATCGCGGTCAGCTGGATTATTTAACGGACCTTCTTTATCGATAATACGAACTGCTGATTCATGTGTCGTAATTGTAATACGATCAATTTCTTCTAATCGTTCTTTCACTTCTGGATGTAATTTTACTGCGCACTCTGCAGCCGTTTGAGCATGGAATTCTGCTGGGTATGATACTTTAAACAATACATTTTCCATTACATAAGAATCTAAAGGTCTTGCTAATTTTAGTTCTTGTTTATTAAATAATACATCTTGGAATCCCCATCCTGGCGCAGATAATGCTGTTGGGTAACCCATCTCACCTTTTAATGCAGTAAGTGCAAGATGAACACCACGGCTTGTTGCATCTCCAGCTGCCCAAGATTTACGAGAACCTGTATTTGGAGCATGACGGTATGTACGAAGACTAGAATTATCAATCCAAGCATGAGACAATGCGTTGAAGATTTCTTCACGTGTACCACCAAGCATTTTTGTAACAACTGCTGTTGTTGCTACTTTTACGTACAGTACATGGTCAAGACCAACGCGGTTTAAACTATTCTCTAGCGCGAGTACACCTTGAATTTCATGTGCTTTAATCATCATTTCAAGTACATCTCTTACTTTTAATGGTTCTTTTCCTTCAGAAATACGTACACGGCTTATATAATCTGCAACAGCTAAAATGCCACCTAGGTTATCTGATGGATGTCCCCATTCTGCTGCAAGCCATGTATCGTTGTAGTCTAGCCAACGAATCATACATCCAATATTAAAAGCGCCTTTTACTGGATCGAGTACAAATGAAGTTCCTGGTACACGTGTACCATTTGGCACAACTGTTCCTGGTACGACTGGCCCTAGTAATTTCGTACACTCTGGATATTGTAATGCTAAAATTCCACACCCAAGCGTATCAAGTAACACATAGCGTGCAGTACTGAATGCTTCTGAACTCGTCACCTCTTTGTTTAATACATAATCCGTAATCTCTTCTAAAATTGCATCTTTTTGTTTAATTTCATTTGTTTTAATCACGCTATTCTTTCCTTTCTGTCGAAAATTCGTTATTATTAAGAATGGGTGTCGGTCAAACACCCACCTGGCGGGCGGCCTTAACAACTCCCCAGTTGTTTTTATTTGCTAAGCACATGTCGCTCGCCGATATAATTTACACGTGGGCGGAACAAGCGATTATTTGTATGCTGCTCAATCACATGCGCACATAGGCCAACTGTTCTAGAACTGAAAAAGATTGGTGTATATAGTTGAATTGGAATACCTAACATCCAATAAACTGGAGCTGCATAATAATCTAGATTCGGATAAATCCCTTTTTCTTTCTCCATAATCTTTTCTCCAGCTTCACACATTTCATATAATGTATAATCGCCTTTTACATCACATAACTGTTTTAAAGCTTCTTTCATCATTAAAGCTCTTGGATCTATCTTCTTCATGTAAACGCGATGTCCAAATCCCATGATTTTTTCTTTGTTATGCAGCTTTTTTTGCAGTAACTCTTCAAATTTCTCAACATTTCCTGCTTCTAACAGCATATACATAACAGCTTCATTCGCTCCGCCATGTAGGCTTCCTTTTAAAGAGGCAACTGCACCTGTTAAAGCACCGTATAGATCCGATTGTGTAGATGCGATAACGCGTGCTGTAAATGTAGAGTTCGGCATTTCATGTTCACTATATAAAACAAGGGAGCGGTCGAAGATTTTCTCTTCAAGCTCAGTTGGTTTTTTACCAGTTAACATGTAGAAGAAATTCGCACTATAGGATAACTCCTGAAGTGGCTCAATTGGCTCTTCATTATTTAAAATATGATAACTGTTCGCAACAATATTTGGCACTTTGCTCAGCAGTTTATAACCACGGGCTTTGTTTACTTCTAGCGAACGATTTTCAATATCATTATCGTAACCAGCAAGTGCAGATACGCCTGTACGTAACCCATCCATCGGATGCGTTTCTTTTGGCAATGCTTGTAAAACATTAAATACACCTTCTGGCACTTCATATTCTTCCTTCAATTTCTTTTCAATCGTCTTCTTTTCATCCTCATTTGGTAGATGTTCTTCTAGTAGAAGGTGCACAATGTCTAAATACCCTTTTGTCTTTGATAATTCAATTAAGTCATATCCTTGAATAACAATTTCACCTTTGACTGTGTCAAGAAACGAAATTTTCGTCTCCGCTGCGACTATACCATCTAATCCCGGGGAAAATTTTTCTTCAGCTTTCATTATCATTTCCTCCAATCCTAATAGATCTTCGTGCACATAACTGTAAGCCTTTACAATATCGTGAAACTACATTTCTATTTCAATGTATCAGAGTTTTTAGAACATTTCAATTTATTTTATAATGATAAGTTTCCTATACTTTTCCTACTGTAACAAAACTGTTTTTTAAGAATAACGTTGAGGTTTTTCACTAAAAGATTTCATAAATTTCTTTTTTCTTTTGAACCGAAATATATTAATTTTAAATAAACCCTTATATAAATCTAGTAAAATAAACCATTTATTTTCATATGTCTATTATCTTTTTTAAACACAGAAAAAAGCGAGTTGTATCAATCACCAACTCGCCTACACATATTTTATATACTGATATTAATACAATATAATTTTGATATAAAAATTTTTTATTTTTAATAAAGTTATTATTTTACATCATTAAATTCAATTTCATCCATTTCCAAATGATATACAACTAAATCGAAATCTTGAAAATACCAAATAGCATTCCTATCGATGAAAAATTCACTACCTGTGATAGATTAATTTAGTCTTACGACTTTGTGCCTAATTCTAAAACATAGGCCTTACTTATTACACTTAATCGTTCCTAAATACGCACCTTTACAACAACTAAAAGAATATACTGTGGTATCACGCACTTTAGGGGTGATTCTTTTATGTATCTATTTCCTTCAAGAATTACTGTTGCAGCTCCTGTGTCTCCTTCTGTTCATCTAGCTCCCGTTCATGCAGCAGCTTCTGATATCGGAATTGAACTTCCTGCAGTTTGGCAGCAATATCCACCTGCTGAAACACCTTCTTTTTGGTATCATGGAGCTCCTCCTAGTAGCCTTGGTCATACTTATCCAGTCACTTCTTCATATGCTGGACCGCAAATTTTTTATCATTTTCCATCTATTTATTTCCAAAACTTTCACAGCACTTTTAATATTTAAAAAGCATGTAAAAACCCCTAAGTTACCAATTAATACGGTATCTTAGGGGTTTTTATTACACTTTTATTCAAAATGAATTTTAACGAGCATTCGATTTATTGACCATCATTTTGATTTGCACTTGTCTCGCCTTGACTATTTCCAGTGCTCGGTGGATTTGTACTCACTTGTCCGTCACCATTTCCGCCACTCGGTGGTGTCGTTCCACCTTGGTTATTTCCGTTTCCATTACTTGGTGGTGTC
>NZ_NTRO01000036.1:0-30468 GCF_002560575.1 Bacillus sp. AFS023182
CGACAAGCCTATGAGGCAAGAGAAAAAGTGTTAATGGATGAAGCTGCAAAGGTTGCTCATGCTCGTAATGAGGGGAAGAAAGAAGGAATCCAAGAAGGAAAAATACAAATGATTAAAGGTATGCATGAACTAGGTGTACCACTCGAAACAATTGCTAAAGCAAGTAAATTAAGTATAAATGATATTGAACGTATTTTAGAGGAGAAATAAAATAAAAAAAGCACATGAAATGGGGATAACATGCGCAAGAAAATGGTAATTTAGGTAACTTAACCATAACATAAAAGCTCTGATTTATGGGGCTTTTTCTTTTTTCTCAATAAACAGTATAGATAAATATGGTAAAATGGTAAGTGGATGGGAGTCCACTTACATATTATTAAAATTAAGATGGTTCAAGTCGGAGAAAGGTACCTTAGGGTGCCTTTTCTTTTTTAAACTGACCCCTAATAATAAATGAGAGTGTTGTATCTTCATAACCATTTGTAATAAATATATTCCATATTTTTTCTAGTAACTCATTTCTTTTGTTATTGAAATCTTTATTTGTTCTAGCCATTTCTCCTCCTTATAACAAATAATTTGTAAATACTGCCAGGGTCCTGCCGAATGCCCATCAATCTAAGATTTTGAGACACCCCCATAACAAAATTTTTACCTTCTACAGTTATTTATGAGAATTCAACCATTTTTTTCGTTTTGGGGAGGAATGTATTTCTTAAGTTGATGGGCATGTATGGTGACCCCTAGTAAAAAAAAGATATTACAGAAATTTTTCGTTTGCATTTAGAAACAGAGGTAAATATACTGTTGGCGACAGAGTTAACAGCTTTTTTAGACTACGAAAAATACGATCGCATAGGCTTTAATTCAGGCAATTCCCGCAATGATTCCTATCCCCGTACGCTACGTACGGAATACGGTGATCTTCAAATTTCTATTTCACGTGACCGTAATGTCGAATTTAAACAACAGACTGTCGCACCTTACAGACGCTCAAACGAGATACTTGAATCATTTGTCATTCATATGTTCCAAAAGGGGGTCACACTGGCGGAGATTACGGAGTTAATCGGAAAAATGTATGCTCATTCTTATACACCACAAACGATTTCAAATATGACAAAAATGATGACAGCACTAGTATTTATTCAATGAATTTAATCTAGTCCTTTAACAAGCAAATCAAGAAATATACAAAGCGCAAGGAACTGTTTCAAAATGAGGAATCACTAGAATGCTTTCTCATATACCAGTTCGAAGACTACAACCAGCGCTTTGCGACTCGTTGTCACATCGGCTTCGACCAGGCACGGGCAGAACTAACAACGATGTTTGAATCGAAAGAATAAGCGAAGGTCACGGAAAGGCGTATAATTTTAATGTTTTTGGAAGGGGTATCCCTTCCAAAAACATCAAAACCATTTCTGCAAATTAAACATATAAAATTCAATAAAACGACGGTCTATAAGAAAAGGTTGGAATGTCATTTACACAAAAATATTGACACTCCTCAAAATATGATTATTTGGTTATATTCATTTCTTAAAAAAACATTCTACATTTTCGTAGGTTTTTAAAGGATTTCCCTTTAAGAAATCTATAACCATATCATTGAATATATTTTTTTCCATAATATTTAAAGGATCAAACGAGTTATTAAAAATGGCTAGGGTAGAATTTGGGATGTTTTTGAAAAGTATTTGAGCTGCTTTTTCCTCATTAACCCCAATAAAAAACTTATTGCCTCCTCCCATAACTAGTGTATTAGCTTGTATTAAATGTAATAGATGAGTATGTGTTGGAAAAGGAGCTGTTTTCATAGCTAACAGAGTTTTTTTATCAATAGTAAATGATTTTCTTAGAATTTCTTCGGTATATGGATATGGCTTATAAACTTTCATCATAAGATTGATAATAGTTGAGTAAGGAAGTAATGAAAACAAAGCGTTTGATATTTTTAATACAAAATTAGAGCTCAATGAGGGAAGTTCACTGAAGCTATCTGCGATAACTAAATTCTTTATTATGTCAGGTCTCTTTATGGCTAGCAAGGTAGCAATCTGTCCACCTTGAGATACTCCCACAAGGTTTACACGATCAAGAGAAAGAGCATCTAAAAAAGCCGAAATATCTTCAGTTATTAAATTATGGTCATACTTATTATTTGGGAAAAATTTTCCGGAATCGCCATGTCCACGATAGTCAATCATTATCATTTTATAGAAAGGTGAGAAAGCCTTAATTTGTGGTTCCCACATTTTCCAAGAAGCACCACTTCCGTGTAAAAATATAATTACATCTCCAGTTCCTGATACTTCATAGTGTATATGAGTCCCATTTACTTTTATATTAGGCATTAAAAAGACTCCTTTCAACATTTTCATTCCATTTTATTGAAATTCCAAACTCACAGCATTATTTTGAAAGTCATGTATAAGTAATGATAATGAACAAGACTTATCTATCATTAATAACTCTTGTTGATATTAATTAATGATTATGAAATGGTAAAGTAAGATATTAATAATGGAATTTATGTAGAATTATACATGTTTCTATATTTTTGACTATTGATAAAATAAATTTAGCCGATAGCGTTATTTCCTTATATATAGTTAAAATAATGAAATGTTTCTTAGAAAAATAAAAATAGAAGTTTAAAAGTGAAATAGCTAAAAATCCCTATGTAGTAAAGTGGGAAAGAAATTTTATATTGTATTGATAATGTAGAGATAGGGTTGAATTTAATGTTTCTCAAATTTTAATATATGAAATAAGAAAAATAGATATTTTTTCTTATTATGCTAATTAATCATTCATTAGTAAATAACTTTTTGACATTTTTGAAATTTATAACGATAATATTTCAAAAAGTATTGAAAAGTTATTTTTTGTAGATTATAATAATTTTGAAATATAAAATAAAAATATTTCAAAAAGGGGTGTTGGTATGATTTTAGTAAAAAATTTAACAAAACAATTTTCTAATGGAAAGGGGCTTTTTGATATTTCATTTGAAGTACAAGAAGGTGAAGTTTTTGGGTATTTAGGACCGAACGGAGCTGGGAAATCTACCACCATTAGAAATTTAATGGGTTTCACACGCCCTACCTCTGGAAAAGCATCCATATTTGGACTTGATTGTTGGGAGGATTCAGCAAAGATCCAAAGGGAAGTTGGTTATTTACCAGGAGAAATTGCATTTATGGATGGAATGAATGGTTTAGAATTTTTAAAGTTGATTCAAGGTATGAGAGGGATAAGAGATAATCGAAAACGTGATGAACTAATAGAAAGATTTCAATTTGATGTTAAAACTCCTATTAGAAAAATGTCCAAAGGAATGAAACAGAAGGTTGGAATAGTGGCAGCCTTTATGCATGATCCACAAGTATTAATTTTAGATGAACCTACATCTGGATTGGATCCTTTAATGCAACAATTGTTTATTGAGTTGGTATTAGAAGAAAAGAGTAGGGGAAAAACAATCCTTATGTCTTCACATATATTCCCAGAAATTGAACGTACATGTGATAGAGTTGCAATTATTAAAGATGGTCGCTTATTAACCATTGAAAAAATTTCTGATTTACGTGCAAAACAGCGACAGGTTATTGAAGTTACCTTAAGTTCTAAGGAAGAATTAAATTCTTTGAAAAAATTAAACTTTCAATTTGAAAATTTTAACGGAACAACAGCATCAATTATTGTGCATGGAGATTATGATACTCTTTTCCGTGCTTTATCAAAATTTCATGTTATTGGTTTTCAAGTTAGAAATATGGATTTGGAAAGTATCTTTATGCACTATTATGATAGACAACAGAAGGGAGTTGTTAATTTATGAGTAAGTCATTATTTATAGCTAGTTTGAAGGGTAACAGCAAAAATATTTCTAATTTTGCTATTGGATCAGTTCTATATTTATGGATACTGATTTGGGTTTTTCCATCAATGTCTTCTGCAAAAGGGCTGAATGACTTAATAAAATCTATGCCAGAAGCTCTGCAGAAAGTAACGGGCTTGCAAAGTGGTGTTCATAAATTAAATGACTTTTTAGCTGGTGAATATTATGGATTAATTTTTGTGCTCTTACTAATGGTTTATAGCATTATTGCTTCAACTCAATTGGTTGCAAGGCTTGTTGATAAAGGAGCGATGGCTTATTTGGTTGCTACACCAGTTTCGCGTGCTAAAATTATTTTGACACAGGCATCTGTTCTAATTCTTGGTCTGCTTACTATTGTTATTTTCACTTATGTTGGTGGATTAATTGGTGCAGAATGGTTTATTGAAAAGTCTGATCTGGACAAGGAATTATTTTTGAAGATGAATTTAGTAGGTGGATTGTTATTTTTAGTTGTATGTGCATATTCGTTCTTTTTCTCCTGCTTATTTAATGATGAAAAGAAAGCAATGAGTATTTCTGCTGGTGTTACAGTATTATTTTATGGATTAGATATGTTAGGGAAGTTAAGTGATAAATTTGAATGGATGAGAAATATATCACTGTTCAATCTTTTTCAACCCCAAGAGATTATTTCAGGTGATTACGATGTAGTGCCAACAAGCATAGGTTTATTAGTAAGTGCTATAGTTATTTTCGGACTTTCAACTTTAGTGTTTAAAAAAAGGGACTTACCATTGTAATTAGATAATATTTGCTTGTGAAATAAATAAGCATATGTACATTGTATTAAAAAACAGTTTTTAAGTAAGATAATTATAGTCATAAAATAACCTGATTTTAATATTTCTATTAAAATCAGGTTATTTTTTTTAATAGGATTTTTTAATGATAGTGAGATTAATAGAAATTGAAAATATGTAAGTATCTTCGGCGAAATAGGAGTTTGTAAATAAAATTAATATTTTATTTATAATGAGTTTTTGAAAGTATAATATTATTTTTCTATATTAAATGAATTAAGAACAAGAACATAATAAACTTAGGTGTCTGTTTAGTGAAAGGTCCAAAAATTGAAAATTTTGGACCTTTCATAAATGATTGGGATATTTCCTATATACCATAAAAGGCTATTTTTTAATTATTGAATGTTAAACAGGCAGAACTAACAAAATATGCTTTATTATTTATTGGGATTAGATAATCCATAATAAAACATTGTTAGTAATTCTTTTGTGTGTTGTTCATGATTCATATCAAGCAAGAAAGGGGCCTGTTGTTCACCTAATTGATTAAACATATTAATATATAGCAGAATCATTTCTTGTGACAGATCAGGGTTAATTTCTCCATCTTCTTGAGCGCGTCGAACAAAACTGAGGAAAATTGGGATGATAGTTTTATTTTGGTATGAAATCAAAAATTCTCGCAGTTTTTGGTCGCTATGCATAGCTTGTTCAATCATTTCAGGATGAAATATACTGGATTGTTGTAGTTTGCGTGTTAACATCTGATGCATTTTTTCCTTAAAACAGAGTTGCGATTTAATTAACTCTTCATAAAAGGAAACCTCTTCTATTGTAAAATCCATAATTAATTCTCGGAAAAGTGCATCTTTGCTACCAAAGTGATTATAAATTGTTACTTGAGACACCTGTGCCTGTTTAGCTATATCTTCAATTTTTACATCTTTGTAGCCTTTCTCTGTAAAAAGAGAAAAAGCTGCTTTTTTTATGGCCTCCTTTTTCTTTTTTTTGACTCTTTCAAATCCATTTAATGTTGTTGTATTCCTCATTATACAACCTCCTTATCTCACTTTTAATATAAATGATGAAATATAAAGGTGCAAGAATTTCAACTCTTTTTGAAATTTATGTAACCATTAATTTCAAAAAGAGTTGATTATTTACAAATTAAGGATTATAATGGGTTTGAAATTTGTTATTTCTGATATTTCAAAAATATCTTTTTATAACGAGTATTTTGTACATTCATTGTTTTGATGAAAGGAGCTGCTAATTAATCTGAGTTATAGTTTATAACTACAATACTATTAATCTAGTAAACAACTAACTTTATTCATTTGATTGAGAAGATAGTTTTATAAAGTGCAAAGGAGTGACTAAAAATGCAATTAGATTCCAAGGTCGCAATAGTTACAGGTGGAACAAGAGGGATTGGGAAAGCTATAGCTAAAACCTTCTTGGAGGCGGGTGCAATAGTGATATGTGCAGCCAGAAAAGAGAATGAATTTAAAGAGTTACATTCTCAGTTTCCTCTTAGGGCTATTTTTTCAGAAGTCGATGTAAGGGATGCTGAATCAGTTAAGCAAATGGTTCAGTCCGCGATCTCTAATTACGGTCAAGTAGATATTATGGTAGCGAATGCTGGGGTTTTAAGGGATTCATTATTAATCAATATGACTTGTGAAGATTGGAATGAATCTATTAACACAAATTTAAATGGTGTTTTTAACTGTACTCATGCTGTAATAGAGCACATGGTTGAACGAAAATCGGGTCATATTATTAATGTTTCATCAGCAGCAGCAACTCGTGTAAATATAGGTCAAGCCAATTATTGTGCTTCTAAGGCTGGAGTTGAAATGTTTACTAAAGTCGCAGCTATGGAACTAGGACCACATGGGGTTAGGGTTAATTGTCTTTCTCCGGGAATTATTGAAGAAGGTATGGGTGCTGAATTGGTGAAAAAAGAAAAGATTTGGGAAAGGTATCAAAGAAGAATGGCTCTTCGGCGGGCTGGGACATCAGATGAGATATCAAAGGCTGCTTTATTCCTAGTAACAGATTCAAGCTCGTATGTTAATGGACATGTTTTAGAAGTAAATGGTGGTTTGTTATGGGGCTGATTAGAAAGGAGGAGTTTTAAAGAAATGTTGACTGTACCAAAAGTTGATGGTAAGCAAAATGGTCTTACATACCCTGTAGGAATTATGGGAACAGGAATGTATGTTCCTGAAAATGTAATAAATAATAATTATTGGGAGAGTCGCCTGGATACTACTAGTAATTGGATTATAGAAAAAACAGGCATTATAGAAAGACGTCACATTAGTAAGGATATTTCCACATCTGACATGTGCGTTGCAGCAGGGAAAGAAGCTTTGGATAGATGTGGTATTGCTGCCAAAGATCTAGATGCCATAATTATAGCAACAATTACACCTGACTATCAGTTACCTTCAACAGCGTTAATTGTAAAAGAAAAGTTAAAAGCTGATAATGCAATTCCACTAGATTTAACACAAGTAGCTTGTGCAGGTGTAGTTTTCGGTGTTTATTTAGGAGTACATCTTCTACAAAATAAACAATTTAATAATGTATTAGTTATAGGAGCCGATGCATTATCACGTATATATAATCCTGAAGATAGAGGATCATGTGTATTTTTTGGAGATGCGTGTGGTGCTATGGTTTTACATAGAATGAAAGAGGAGTCACTGGGGGTTTTGTCTTGGGATATTGGTTCGAAATTCAATATAAATGGGGCAGGAGTTTCCCATGGTGGGGCAAAATATCCACTCTCACAGCAAGATTTTAATAATGGTAAACATTATCTTTATATGGAAGGTAAGGAAGTTTGGAAGGAAGCTGTGAAAGCTTTACCAGCAACAATTGAACGCTCTATTCATAAAGCAGGATTAACAGTTCCACAAATTGATTTTTTTGCTGTACATCAAGCAAACAAAAGGTTAATTCAACATGTTTTTGACAATCTAGGTGTAGATTCTGAGAAAACTTTATTTAATGTACATAAGTATGGAAATACAGGAGCAGGTACTATACCAACAGTATTACATGAAGCAATAATAAGTAAAAAAATAAAAAATCGGGATTTAGTGTCATTAGCCGGTATAGGGGCAGGATTTAAGTGGGGCTCCTTATTAATTAGACACTCTTCTGATTCAGAAGATTTTGAATAGTAGGTGAGGAAATGAATAAACACATAAAATCTGTAGGTATAGCCGGTATAGGATCATATGTACCTCATAAAGTACTAACTAATTCAGATTTAGAAAAAATGGTAGATACGTCTGATGAATGGATTGAAAAACGTATTGGGATAAAAGAAAGAAGGATTGCAGAACCAGATGAATTTGCATCCGATATGGGAGTTAAAGCTTTACTAGACGCTTGTGAAAAATCAAGTATTAAGTTAGAAGAAATTGATTTGTTGGTGTGTGGCTCTAATACACCTGATTATAATAGTCCGCAAATGGCTGCTTTAATATTAAATAAAGCAGGGATGCGTAACACGGTGGCTATTGATATTCGTGCTGGGGGATGCCCAGGAGGTGTTTTTACTGTAGATGCAGCAGCGCAATATGTAGCAACAGGCAGATATAAAACAGTAGCAGTTGTTAATACAGAATTGAACTCATCAATTTTAAACTGGGAAGATAGGACTACTTGTGTAATTATGGGAGATGCAGCAGCATGTGTAATTTTACGTGCTTGTAAACCAGAAAAGGGGATACTTCATACAATTCTATGTAATGATCCGTCAGGTTATTTTGTCGGTTATATACCAGCTGGAGGTAGTGTGATTCCAACTAGTTTAGAAACGTTAGAAAATAAAATGGGATACTTTCATATGGATGGACGAGCTATATGGGATTTTGCTACGACTAAAGTACCTGAACTAATAAAAGATTTATCTACAGAAACAGGATATGCGTTAAATGAGGTTGATTTATATATATCTCATCAAGCAAATCTAAATATTATAAAAGAAATTATGAAAAAAATAGAGGTTCCATTTTCTAAAACCTTTACAAATATAGAGAAATACGGAAATACTTCTAGTGCTTCAGTCTTATTAGCAATTTGTGAAGCTGTACAAGAAAGACGACTGAATAAAGATGATTTACTATTTACATTTGCCTTTGGTGCAGGTTTATCATATGGGGCAACAGCTATAAGATGGTGTGGCCCAGAAGACTTTTTAGATTAAATACTCATAAAAGTATAAATAAAGGAGAAGAACAGAATGAATGATAAAAAAGTAGCAGTTATAGGAATAGGAGCAATTGGAAGGGGCGTTGTTCACTCTTATGCATTGGCAGGTTGTAAAGTATGGGCTGTAACAAGAAACGGAGAGGACAAAATGACTTCTTATATCGAAAAAGAAGTAGAGAAAGGACGGTTAAGTTTTGAACAAAAAGAAATGATTCTTTCAAATGTTTTACATTGTAAATTAGAAGAGCTTCCAGAAGTAGGATTAGTTATTGAAGCAATAATTGAAGATGTAGAAGAAAAACAGAAATTGTTTAGTTATTTAGATGAAACACAGCCAACTTCAACTGTTTTGGCATCTTCCACATCTACTATACCTATTAGCCAAATATCCTCATTAAGCAAAAATAAAGATAGAATAGTAGGGATGCACTTTTCAACACCTGTGCCAATAATGGAATTAGTTGAAGTAATTCGGTCTGTGTTTACTAGTGAAGAAATACTAGAGAAAACAATGAAATATTGCGAATTAATTAATAAAGTAGGAGTCGTTGTGAAAGATTTTCCAGGTTTTGTAGTATCTAGATTAGCTCAAGCGATGATTAATGAAGCGGCTTACATCTTAATGCAAGGTATTGCGGATGCAGAAGCTATTGATACAATTGCTAAATTAGGATTGAATGTTCCCATCGGTCCGTTAAAACTAGTAGATCAAACAGGCATTGATGTGGCATTAAATGGAATGGAATCAATGCGGAATTTACTAGGAGATCAAAGATATACACCGTGTCCACTATTCCGTCAAAAGGTATATGATGGGCACCTAGGAAGAAAAGTGGGATGTGGTTTTTATAAATATGAAAAATAGTATTGGAGTTGCTGCTTTAGGTCTTTATTTACCAAAAGAAAATCAAGAAATAATTTCAAAAGAGAACTCAAAAATAAATGTTCATATAGCAAATTATGAAGATACAACTTACGAAATGGGAAAAAAAGCATTAATGAATGCTTTAGAAAACTTAAATGAATGTAAAACAGATTTGAAATACTGGATACACTGTAATGATTCTCCAGGTGATTATTTATTTCAATTAGTAGGTCGCAAAATATTAGACCGTGTTAATGTCGGAAGGTGTAACACATATAATATATATCAGTCTTCTAATTGTTCGCTATTAGCGATTAAACTTTTAATTGATCATTTACGTAATGACGAAAAGGCTTTTCTTGGAGGTATATCCACCAGTAATCATTGGCAGTATCATAGTGAAGATAGAACTGTAGGGGATGCGGTTCTTGGAGATGGAGCGGCTACTCTTTTATTAAAAAAGGGAGTAGAACAATACACATTTGATTCATTTGCTATAAAAACAATTGGTGAGTATCATGATATAGCTGCTATAAAAATAGGTGGATATTTACAACCTTTAAATGAACGGGTTATTCAAGAAGGGGGTTTTAAATACACTCTTATAAATGAAGATAAGTATCTACAACTAAAGAAAGAGACGCATAAAATTGCTTGTGAGGTAGCAGATGAAGCTCTTTTAAAAGCTGGTATCACAAAGAAAGAAATTCAATTGGTGGTATTGCATAGCCAAACACCTGGTGTATCAAGGTCATTTATTCAGGAGTATGGGTTAAATCCTAGTATAGTTATTGAGACAGTAAACGAAATCGGATATATGTGTTCTGGTGGAATACTATTTTCTTTAAGTAAGGCTATTTATAATTATAAACCTTCAAAGGGAAGTAAAATACTTGTTATATCAATTGGGATAGATGGAAATTGGTGCGCAACTATCATGACGGTTTAAAGTAAAAGGAGAATAGATATGATTGGAATTGCAGGTATAGGAGTTACTTTTCCTGATAAGGTAGTCGATACTTGGGAAAGGTACGCGCAACCTAATGGGATAAGAAAAGATATTTGGCAGCGCATGGGATGTCATTCCACGTATGTTTTAGAACCACCTTTAACACCAACAGATTTAGCTGTTCAAGCGGCGAATAAGGCGTTATTAGAGGCTAAAGTTAATAAAAATGAGGTAGATTTAATAATTTGTAACAATTATAATTCAGAATATTTGTATTGGCAAACTAGCGCGAAAATACAATCTCTTTTAGGCTGCGAAAATGCTTATACTTTTGATGTTTTTGGTGGTTGTAATGCAGTAGGATCAGTAGTTCGTTCGGCAATAGATATTATGTCACAAGATAGCTCGGTTCAAAATTGTTTATTAGTTTTTACTGAGGCGATAAGTGGTGAAACATGGCCACAATTTATCTCAGATGGGGCTTGTGCCTTGCTTTTAAAGAGGGAATATTCAGATCTCGTTTTTTTATCACATAGCCAAGTGAGTGATATCTTTCCAAGTTTTCAACGATTACCTGTTGGGGGAACAGCCAAGCCATTTGAGAAAGATATGAAGTTTTCAGGAAACGTATATGAAAATTTCGAATTTAGTGCTGAGAATTTTCGCAAAGAAATTAAGCCTATAATATATCCCTCATGTGAAAAGGCAATAAGAGAAGCTATACACAAATCAGGGCATAAAATATCGAACATAGATCAAATTTTTCTTGTACACCAGCAAAAGTATGTCAACGAGAAAATATTAGAAATGCTAGATTTAGATTTAAATTTGTCTCCAATTGATTATATTGATGATATGGGACATGTGTCTGGTTCTGATGTATTTATATGTATGAAAAGAGCAATTGAAGATGGAAGAATAAAAAAAGGTGATTTATTGGTTTTTGCTGTAATGGGATTAATGGATTTTCATAGTTGGGTAATTCGCTATTAGTGATACATAAAAAGGAGAATATTATGGAAAAACCTATTATTGGAATACGTGCCGTAGGAAGTTATATGCCAGAAAAAATACGTACAATTACTTCATCAGAAGAAATGGAGATTAATATAAGAGTCGCATCCGAAGAAGAAACTACATATGAAATGGGAGCGAATTCTATAAGAGATATGGTGAAACGTGCTGGAATTAAAATTAATGAACTAGAAAAACAGTATTTTTTTGTAAACCAAGAATCTTATGGAGATTACCTTTTTCAAATGCATGGTAGGCAGATCATGGATAGGGTGGGGGTTAACAGGATAGTTTCATTTAATATGCATCAGGGTGGAAGCTCATCTTTACTTTTAATGAGACTGCTAAAAAACCATCTTCTGGTTAATAAGGACATCAAATTTGGAATTGTTGGTGCCCCTCAATCATGGGAGTTTCATAGTGTAAATAGGTCTTTGGGAGATGCGATTCTTGGTGATGGTGCGGCGAGTTTATTGATGGAAAAAGGATATGAGAGATATCGTATTTTATCAATTGTAAATAAAACAATTGGAAAATATCATGATGTAATCTATAACGAGGTAGGTGGATGGAAGGTACCTATAACCGATAAACCTTGTCGTGAGGGAAAGTTCGTTTATAAAATTCATAATATTAAAAAGTACAAGGAAATTAAGGGGAATATGTTTTCTTTTCTTGTACCAGTTATAAAAAAGGCTTTACAGGAGGCAAATGTTAGCTGGGAAGAAATAAAAAAGTTTTTAATCCATAGCCCTACTCCACTTATGCATGAAGGATTTTTAAAATATTTTAAATTAGAAGAAGATCAAGTTATTGACACTGGAGAAAAATATGGTTTTATGTGTTCCGCTGGTTTACTGCTATCTTTACAAACTTTAGTACACGACACGTATTTAAGTGAAGGGAGTAAAGTTTTAATTGTATCATTTGGTGTAGATGGAAACTGGGGAGCCTCAGTATTAGAAGTGTAGAGGAAGGAGGAGTAATTTTGAACGAAAAGATAGGTATTTCAGGTATTGGAATTGCTTTGCCTGATAGATTAGTAAGTACATGGGATGTTTTGGCTCCTGCTGCGAAAATGAGAGAATCACTAAAAGAGACACTAGGGTGTAATTATGTCCCTATTGCAAATAAAGAAGAAAGTCCTATGTATTTCTCGTTAAAGGCTGTAAAAGAAGCTTTAAACGAATCCAATACTAAACCAGAAGAGGTTGATTTTATTATTGCTAATAATCTTTCATCTGACTACGATAATTGGCAAAGTTCAGCATATATTGCAGAGCAGTTTTCTTGTACAAATGCTATAACAGTAGATGTATATGGTGGTTGTAATACCACAGGTATGGCTTATCATATGGCAGTAGAGGCAATTAAAGCGGATCAACAAATTAACACTGTATTGATTGCACTAACGGAGCACTTGGGGGGGAGAACTTTTCCTCAATTCATAGGTGATGGTGCATGTGCTCTAATTGTTCAACGAGGTTCTTCGGATTTAATATCATTAAATTATCTTAATTTAAATGAGAAAATGCCTATTCTGGGAGTAATGCCTGAAGGAGGAGTAGTGGTACCTTTCTCATCCGAAACCAGATTTGATGGTGGATGGGAAGATCGGGTCGAATTTAATTTTGATAAATACCGCAAAGAATTAAAGCCTATATTTGCTGATATTTCTACACGACCAATCTTGGAATTATGTGCAAAATCAAATATAAAAGTAGAAGATTTAGATATGCTATTTGTAGTTCATCAACAAATGGAGTATCACTTATCACTTCTTAAAGCTCTAGGCTTGCCAACTTCAAAGGCACCTCTACAGTATATAGAAAATTTAGGGCATATTAGTGGGTTTGATGTTTTTATTGTTTTAAAATGGGCGATTCGAGACAAATTAGTTAAAAAGGGAGATTTGTTAGGATTCATGGTAATGGGGCTTGGAGAATGGCATGCATTTTTACTTAAGTACTAATACATATATACAGAAAGGAGAAACGATTTGAAAAGTGTTGTAGGCATGGTTGATGTTTCTATCTATCTTCCACCAAATAAACTTATAAGTGATGTACTTGTACCTGGAAAATTGAATGAAAGAAAACTAGCGCAAATAGGGGTAAAGTCTGTTCCTGTGGCTCAAAAGGCTTTGGCCAGTGATTTGGCGATTAATGCAGCTAGAGCATTGTTAGAAAAAAATAAAATCAACCCTAAAGAAATCGATATCTTAGTATATGCTGGGAGTTTAACTCCCGATTTTCTTGCATGGCTTCCTTCAGCTCGAGTTTGCCATGAATTAAACCTAAGTAATGCTTTTGGGTTTGATTTAAATATTGGATGTGGAAGTTTCCAATTAGCCATTAAGTTAGTTTCAGAGACTCTTTGCAATAATAAATGGAGTACAGCATTGCTAGTTTCAGGAGATAAATTTGACTATTTAACTAATAATCAAGAAACTAATGAAGTGATTATGGGCGATGCAGGTGCAGCAATGCTCCTAAAAAAGAATTACGATAAAAATGTATTCTTTGGTTTTGATGCTATAACTAAGGGGTATTATCATGACATGACTTTATATACTGGATTTACGCCAGCAGCTAATAAGTTTATAGAAGACAATCCTTCTATTCAAAAAGATTTATGGACTTTCGCTAATAAGGGAAAACTTGAAAGTTTTTTAGAGGAAAATATAGATAATTATATTAGAATGAGCGAAAAAGTATTGTTTGATAACGGAATGAATATTGAAGATATATCATATGTTGTAGTCCCTACAGGAAGACTGGATATTATGGATAAGATAGTGCAAAAATTAAACTTTCCCAGGGAAAAAACCAATATTCCATTTATTGAAAATTTAGGAGATTGTGCGGCCTCTGGATTTGCAATTGATATAAAGAATATTATAGAGCATTATCAGCCAAATTCTGGGGAATACACGCTTTGCTTAGGAGCAGGATTAGGAATCTCCTGGATGGGGTCAATTTTAAGACATTAAGAAAGGATGTTGTTTAATATGGAAAGTGTAGCGATATCAGGAAGAATTATAGGGACAGGCTCGTATGTTCCGGAGAAGGTGTTAACAAATAGGGATTTAGAAAATATGATGGATACGAGTGATGAATGGATTCAGGAAAAATATGGGATTAGGGAACGAAGAGTAGTTTCTAATCCTGATGAACAAAATATTTCAGATTTAGCATATTATGCAGCTAAAAATGCGCTAGCGGCTGCAAATTTAGAAGCAGAGGATTTGGACTTGGTTATTCTAGCTTCCATTTATTCTGATATAAAAAGCCCAGCTACTGCATGCATATTGCAAGGGAAACTTGGAGCAAAAAATGCTGTTGCGTTTGACATGAATATAGGTGGGTGTCCAAATGCAGTTTTTGCAATGACTACAGCTTTAAAATACCTTGATGGTAAACGATTTAAAAGGGCTTTAGTGGTATGTGCAGAGATATATTCACGTTTTATTGATTGGTCTTATCGTAATACAGCTTGTTTTTTAGGTGATGGAGCTGGTGCTGTTATTTTAGAAGCTTGTCCTAAAGAAGAGGGTATTTTAGCGTATAATTTACATACTGATGGAACTAAGTATAATAAAGCCTGGTGGCCTGGTGGAGGAACAGTGGATGTACCATTAGAGAAACAAACTCCACATATCGAAGGAAAAGAAGTTTGGAAATTTGGACATACAGCTACCCCAAATGTAATTATTGAAACTGTACAGGATACAGGCTTAAAAATGGAAGAGATAGATTTTGTGGTGTTCCATCAAGCAAATGTTAACATAATTCATAATGTAATGGATATGATTGGACTACCACGTGAACGAACATACATGAATAATTACAAATATGGGAATACAGGTGGGGCATCTGCTTTAATTGCTTTGGATGAAAGTATACGTGAAGGAAGAATTCAAAAAGGGGATAATATTGCCATTTGTTCATATGGAGCAGGACTAGCATGGGGTGCAATGGTTATGAAGTATTAGTCTTTTATTGTTACTTGAGGTGCAGTGACCACTCAGTGTCAATAATGTTTTTTGATAATTCGGTCATCTTGTAAATTCTAACTATGCATTTTAGGAGGAACGTTATGAAATATTCTATATTTTGTTTAGCAGATTATTATGAGGAAGATAACACATTAATTTCTTCTTATTATAAAGAGATACAGCAACAAATTATTTTGGCAGATTTATTAGATTTTGATACCTTTTGGGTTGCGGAACATCATTTTAAAAATGAACATGGAAGTTTAGCATCTCCAGCTTTATTTTTAGCAGCTGCATCGCAGAATACAGAGAAAATTAGGTTAGGAGTGGCGGTTTCTGTAATACCTTTGCATAATCCTATTCGAATTGCTGAAGACTTTGCAATGTTAGATGTTTTATCAAATGGACGTATGAGGTTTGCCACTGGTAGTGGGTATTTACAATACGAATTTGAAGGTTTCAATATTAAATCTGATCAACGTTTAAGTTTATTAAACGAAGGGATTGAAGTGATTAATCGTCTTTGGACAGAGGAAAAGGTCAATTTTCAGGGTAAACATTTTCAAGTGAATACGGGGCTAAATATTAGGCCTAATCGTTGTGTAGAACCTCCAATGATGGCTGTAGTGCGGACTGAAGCAGTACATGCGATGGCTAAAAAAGGACAACCCATATTTATATCATCTCTTTCAATTAAAAATATAGAAGAATTAAATGAACTGGTTCGGGAATACAAACAAATATACTTAGAGCATGGTCATCCGGAAAATGAAATGAATATTTCGTATTGTTTAAATGTTGTTTTGGATCATAGTGATGAGGTTGCTAGGGAAGCAGGAATTAATGCGTTACAACGATTATTTGATCATCGTGGTATTCAACGAACACCACTTGATTTTATTGATGAAAATCTGTGCTTGTTTGGTAGTCCGAGCAAAGTTGCTAAACTCTTAAACCAATATATTGAAAGTGGTATTACTGAATTGGCAATTTCAGCATCATTTGGTCAAATAGGTCATAAACAAGCTTGTAATACAATGGACTTACTAAAGAAAGAAGTGTTACCTCTTGTAGACAAGAAGAATAATGTTGATTACGTAGTATCGAAATAATAGTTGATTTATAAGGGGCTGATTAAATGCTAGGAACAAATCGTACTTTAAAGAATGTAGGAATTCTTTCAACTGGAAAGTATTTGCCTGAAAAAGTAATAACTAATTCTGATTGGGAAAAATTAGTGGATACTTCTGATGAATGGATTGTAAATAAAATTGGAATTAAAGAAAGACGTTTTGCGGCTTCAGATGAGGTAACATCAGATTTAGGGGTAAAAGCTGTTGAAGATGCAATTAAAAGAGCAAATATTTCATTAGATGAGATTGATTTATTAATCTCTGGTTCTAACACACCTGATTATCCAAGTCCTCAGTTAGCTACGATGATGCTTAGAAAGCTTGGAATAAAAAATACTCCTGGGTTTGATGTTCGTTCGGGAGGTTGTTCTAGTGGTGTATTTTCTTTATCTGTAGGTGCTCGTTTTGTCGCAGATGGTACATACAAAACGGTTGCTGTTGTGATACCTGAAATCAATTCTAGAGTAATTTCTTGGAAAGATCGTAGTACGTGTGTCATATTGGGAGATGGTGCAGGTTGTTATATTCTACGGGCAACAAAAGAAGGAACGGGTATACTGTTTTCAGAATTGGGAAGTGACCCTTCTGGATATTTTTCAGCTTATGTTCCAGCTGGAGGAGACGCCCTACCATTAACAAAAGAGAATATTGATGAAGGTTTACAATATTTCCATATGGATGGGCCCGCTGTTTGGAAGTTTGGGACGTCTATAATTCCAAAGCTTGCAAATAATATATCTATGAATTTAGGTATTCCCTTAGATAACGTAGATTTATTTCTTACTCATCAAGCAAATATAAATATTATACGTAAGGGATTAGAAGATTTAAAAGTACCTTTTGAAAAGGCGTTAATAAATGTAGATCGTTACGGTAATATGGCGGGGGCAAATTTACCTGTTGCTTTGACAGAAGCAGTAGATGACGGAGTGTTAACACCAGGTAAGTTAATCTATCTTATTGTATTTGGAGCAGGTTTATCTTATGCATCAATGGCTATTAGATGGTGTGCTCCTGAAGATTTTGAGTAAGGGAAAGGGTGAGGTTGTTGGAATCGGTAGGCATTAGAGGAATTAATATTTACTTTCCAAAACAAAGATACTATACTAATGCTCTTTTAGAGTCTGAAATAGTAGATGAAAAGGTTTTTCGTAAAATTGGAGTTGATAGTGTTCCAATTGCTGATAATAAAGAAACCCCTACAGGAATGGGAATTAAGGCTGCAAAAGATTTATTGCTGCAATTGCAAGTCGATCCAGATGAAATTGATTTGGTTATTTATACAGGGGCAACGCCTCCAGACTATTTTGTATGGTCACCAGCAGCAAAAATATGTAATGAACTTAAAATGAGTAAAGCCTTTGGTTTTGAAGTGCAACTTGGATGTGGGGGTGTACAACCTGCATTCCAAACAGCAAAAGCCATGTTACAGACATCTTCTGAATGGAAAAAAGCTTTAATTGTAGCAGCAGATATTTGGAGTGGATATACTAAAGACCATTATGGACCGGGTTTGATATTTGGTGATTCAAGTGCTGCAGCTTTATTAGAAAAGTCATCAAGTTCACTAGCTCGTTTGGTCGATTTTTATGGTTATACAGATGGTAAATTCACAAACTTAGCTCATGTTACCAGTGGAACACCTTATTCTGAAAAAATTATCAGAGAAAACCCAGACTTATTAGAGAATCATTATACATTTATAAATAAAGAATTAATTTCAGAATTGAATCAAAATAATATAGAGAATTATTGTATGGTCGCATCAAGGGTATTAGAGAAGAGTCGATGGAGCTTAAATGATGTTGATTATTTAATTCTTCCCTCTGGAAGAATTGATCTTATGGAAAAAATTGCTTCGGTTCTCAATTTTAATACAGAAAAAACTAATATTTCATTTTTAAAAAACCAAGGAGACTTGGGTGCACCAGGAATTTTAATTGATTTATATAATATGCTTAAGAATATGCCAATAAGGAAGGGAGATAAGATTTTGGTCCTTGCAGCTGGTGTAGGAATTAGTTGGATGGGATTGACTATAGAAATATAAAATAGTGCAAAATTTTATGTGATAAAGATAGGTGTACTGCAATTCTATTAATGAAGTTTTTATAAGATTAGGACATTCAATCTTTTAAAGAGAAAAACCATTTATAGGTTAAATAATGTTTGTAAAATGCTATAAGACCATAAAATTTCAAGTGCAATTCTTGTGATTATTATTTTAAATTTTTGTTCGAAGTAAACATGATCATATGAGTGAATCATTAAGTTAAGTCATAGATTTCACCAAGAAAAAGTTTATATGACAAATAAAAAATTAATGAAGCATTTAGATTTACATTAGGATATTTTTACAAGAGTAAAGATATCCTAATGTAATGGTTTTTTAATAAAATGGATGGGCTATTTTAAAAGGAGGACAGTAAGTGATTGAGAAAATTGACCATATCGGAATTGCGGTACAATCTATAGAATCAGTTTTGCCATTCTATACAGAAGTGTTAAAATTGAAACTTTTAGGAATAGAAGAAGTACAATCACAACAAGTAAAAATAGCTTTTTTAGTAGTAGGGGAAAGTAAATTGGAATTGTTAGAGCCCCTAAATGACAAAGGGGCAATTGCACAATTTATTCAAAAAAGTGGTGAAGGTATTCATCATATAGCATTTGGAGTCCAATCGATTAAACAAAGAATTCAGGATATAAAGAAAAATGGAATACAGATGATTGATGAATTACCTCGAATTGGTGCACAAGGCGCACAAATTGCTTTTATTCATCCAAAGTCAACATATGGTACATTGTACGAATTATGTGATAAAGGAGAGCAAATATGATTGATATTTACGAGAAAATTACTGAATTACAAGACAAAAAGACTGTGATTAAAATTGGTGGCGGCGACGAGCGTATCGCTAAACAACATCAAAATGGGAAATTAACTGCCAGGGAGCGTATCGAATTACTAGTAGATCCAGGTACATTTGTAGAACTACAACCTTTTATTGAACATCGATGTATGGATTTCGGTCTTGACAAAAAATATGGCCCTGGGGATGGTGTTATTACAGGGTATGGTAAAATTAATGGTCGTCCAATTTATCTTTTTTCACAAGATTTTACCGTATTTGGTGGCGCGCTGGGAGAAATGCATGCGAAAAAAATTGCGAATATAATGGATTTAGCAGCCAAAAATGGTGCTCCTATTATTGGGTTAAATGACTCAGGGGGGGCACGAATTCAAGAAGGTGTATTATCACTAGATGGATATGGTCAAATTTTTCAAAGAAATACAAGTTACTCAGGGGTCGTACCACAAATATCAGTAATTATGGGGCCTTGTGCGGGTGGAGCTGTATATTCTCCTGCCATTACAGATTTTGTTATTATGGTTGAAAAAACAAGTCAAATGTTTATTACTGGACCAAAAGTAATTCAAGCAGTAACAGGAGAAACAATTTCATCTGAAAATTTAGGTGGCGCAAGCGTGCATAATAGTATTAGTGGAAGTGCACACTTTTCTGCGATTAATGAAGAAGAGGCATTATATTTAGTTCGTACCCTGCTTTCTTATTTGCCACAAAACTATACTGAGAGAGCACCAGCCACACAAATAAAAGAAGTAGGTGACTATCGTATCGATTTAGCAGATATTGTTCCAAGTGATACTATTCGTGCTTATGATATACGACGTGTAATAGAACAAGTAGTTGATATAGCTTCTTTCTTTGAAGTACAAAAAAACTTTGCAAAAAATATTGTTATAGGATTTGCACGTATAAAGGGGGAAGTAATTGGTCTAGTTTGTAATCAACCAAAGGCATTGGCAGGAAGTTTAGATATTGATTCATCTGATAAAGCAGCACGTTTCATTCGCTTATGTGATTCTTTTAATATTCCAATTGTTACATTCGAGGATGTGACAGGTTTCTTTCCGGGAGTACAGCAAGAACATAATGGAATTATTCGTCATGGTGCTAAAATTTTATATGCATATGCAGAGGCAACGGTACCAAAAATTACAGTAATTTTACGTAAAGCATATGGGGGGGCATATGTTGCAATGAACAGTAAAGCAATTGGAGCAGATATTGTGTTCGCTTGGCCAAATGCAGAAATTGCAGTTATGGGTCCTCAAGGAGCAGTAAACATTATTTTTTCAAAAGATATTCAGACTAGCAGTACACCAGAAATTACGCGTCAAGAGCTGATTAATGAATATCGTGAGAAATTTGCAAATCCTTATATTGCAGCCCAAAATGGGTTGGTTGATGATGTTATAGACCCAAGGGAAACACGTATAAAATTGATACAAGCGCTTGATATGCTACGAACAAAGAAAGAAGAACATCCTATGAAAAAGCATGGGAATATACCGTTGTAAGAACAACACAGGTTTCTTGTTAGCGTCCTCTACGTAAATTTTTTACAAATCTAACATGGCCGAGAGGTTCTGGTGTAAAAATACTAGATAGAAACATAGAGTAGCAATTTCCTCTTCATTTCTATCTTATGAAGCTAAGCCAAACAATTTATGAATACATCTTTTCTAATTTTGAACAGACTGGTCCCGTAAATCAATCTGTTCTTTTTTCATCATATGCATGGCTTCAACACCACTCAATATAGAAATTGCTGTTTTAAATGACTTTAACCCTAACATAGAACGAACTCGCCTTTTAATGTAAACGTCAAGTAACTTCAAAATATACAATAAAGATTGATTTTAGAGTTGCTTGACGTTTACTTCACTTTTTTCGGTACTTTGCAACTAGATGGTAAATCCATTGACCACGGTAAGACTTTATCAATTGCTTCTTTATTGTTTAAATCCATATTGGGGGAGCATTTCAAACAAATAACGAAGATAATGATAGGAACTTAAATTGTTCTCTTTTGCGGTTTCAACCACACTATACATGATGGCACTTCCTCTAGCACCTCGCGGTTTGTTTGAGAACATCCAATTTTTTCTCCCGATTACAAATGGTTTAATAGAACGTTCACTTCTGTTGTTATCTATTTCTAAACGACCGTCTAATAAGAAAGCTTCAAAGTGATTCCATTAATTCAAACAATAAGGGGGATCGCCAGCTAAGCAAAAAATACAATAAGCTGCCAATATGGACAGCTTATTGACATAATTATCGTTAGGGGAAATAAAGATGTAACTTTCTTAACATTAGCACTCATTACTTTAACTGTAATACTTCACAAAGTTAGTAAAGAACAATAAATAAATAAATAAAAACACTCCTATGAGATATGATTGTGAATTGGTACTCTTTAGATGATATAATTGGAGGTAGATTACTTATCCAATGATGAAGGGGGATTTATGCGTATGGAAGTAACATTTACAGTAAGTAAATGGGATGAAAAACCAATCGATGGCACTAGAAAAGATTTCCCTATTAATATTGCCCATGTCGAATATGATATTGATGGTGAATTAAAAGGGAAAGCTTTTGTTGAATATTTATTATATTATTTAGAATCAAATATAGATAATGGTCACTTGGCTACTGCTAAAATTTCTGGATTTTTGCATTTCGAAGGAACTTATAAGGGAAAACGAGGGACATTTACAGCTATAGAGCAAGGAATATTTGATAAAGGAAATCTAGATTCCCCAGCAACAATTATCAGAGCTACCGGTGACTTAGAAAGCCTGAGAGGGTCCTATAATTATAAATTTACAGGTCAAACCAGTAAACTTATTTTAGACTTTGAATTGTAGTAAAATACACTATAGTTTAGTAAAAAGGACATTCCTTGTAATATCAGGAATGTCTTTTTTGTCGAACGAACTTGTTCAACTATCCTCCCATTAGTTGAGAAAAGAACAGTGTATATCCTATTCATGTAAAGTTAACATAACGTCCCATTATCAGTAGTCTATATATCTAGAAATTTCAAAAAACCATTAACTTAAGAGGTTTTTTCCAATTTGAATAATAATAAATGAACTGAATTAATAAAGTTATTACTGAGATTCCAGCAGTTCTGGTACATTTACCTGGGGTTATAATTATACCACTTGCCTACTTATCTTATAGCTTTTGAGAATATATCCACACATATCGGCATATATCTTAAATACAATAGATATGCGAAAGGGTGAGAGTGTGATTTCATCATATTCGGTAAGATATATTTTAATAACGGGTAATACTTTTATAAAAAAAGTAATCACTGTATATGCATCCTCTGAGTTCTTTGCTATTGAAAAAATCAAAAAAGAATTAGCACGCCGTTTTTCTAACCCTACAAAAATTGAAGTCTATACGGTATAGATACTTAAAAATAATTAAAAAGAAAGGGGAAAGGATGGATCAATATCGATTTCATCCCTTTTTCTTTTGATTTATTATATATTAATTACATATTAAAATTCAGCTTCTGTAATTAGATTTCCAGCATCATTATCTTTCGTTAATCGTTGTTTCAAATAATTTTCTTTTGTTGTTCTATCATTTTTATGACCAACTGCAGCTGCGATGACATGAGGTGCTAGTCCCTTGTAATCGTATAAGTATTGTACATAAAAATGCCTAAAGAAGTGGGGAGTAATTCGTATATTCTCCGTGAAGGGTAGCTTTGTATCCTTAATGATTTTAGAAATATATTGCGACAAGTAATTCTCTCTATAAGCAGTATGGTTTTTGGTTTGAAATATAGTTCCACCATTTTTATTCCCAATGTCTACAGTTAATCTTCTCCGGATTCGAAACGCGACAATACGATTAAAAATCTCCTTATTAATAGAAACAATCCGTTCATTACCTCCCTTTGTATCAACTGTTAAATAGTAACGTCCACGTATAGCGTCATACTCAAGGTCTTCCCACTTTGCATGCGCAACTTCTGCAACACGTAACCCTGTAGTAGCTAGGACCGATAATAAAGCGTAATTGATTTCATTGTCCCTATAGTAATGAAGCAATTGCTTCACTTCCTCATATGATAACTCGCGTTTTGGTTTATGGTGTTTATTAATGGTCGTACTTAGAATCTCCACATGAAGAGGTTCCTGGATATATTGAACTTCATATAGCCATTTCAAATAAGAACGGATCACACCAAGTTTCCTACTAATCGTAGATGCTTTGTACTTTTCTTTTGATTGATAGGAGATTGCCTCCTCGGATAACCACTTTTGATAGTTTCGGATATGCCGATTTCTTAGGTTTCTCCAAACTTGGCCAACTTCATAATCTTTAACATCTTGCTGCAGGAATTCTGTACTTTGTTTAATAAAGAAGTAAAACTGGCTTAGATCACGTGCATATAGAGTCCTGGATGCATCCTTTATACGCTTTTCTTGGTCAAAATGGGTTTGCCGATTCAAGTAATAGTACAATATTTCTTCATCTGAAAATCCCTCATATGTATATGAATCTTCTCTTTCATTATTTTCCTTTTTAAATTCAGCTTCATTAATATAATCACGATTCCATAATGAAATTATGTTTGTGAAATTTTGTTTTTGTTTCTCTATATTTTCTAAAGAAGTTTCACTATGAATTGTATTCAATTCAAATTTCATTGTCATTCAACTCCTTATTAATTTCTTTTATATCTACTATTATAACTAAATTACATTCAAAATTATTTACATAGTAAGATTAAATTTTATAAAAACGAAAGTGTAATATAATTATAGAAAACTGCCCATTTTCTATGGTTATAATGCGTTTCCTTTTATTTGTTATTTTTTATTTGTTTTATACTATAGTGAAAATGAATTTAATTATAAATTATATTCCGCTATTAGCTAATAATTTAAATAGTTACTTTTTATATATGTTATAATAAATTTAAATTATCTATTTTATAAATTATAATTCACATAATAATATTATTTCTTATATATATAAATGGAATATTAGGGGGAACTTAAATGCTTAGTACATATGAAATAAATATGACAACGAATGAAGTAAAAAAGTATTTAGATATTAGTCACTTCACATTTAATAATTTGATGAAACAGGGACAACTAAATCCAATTAATAAGGATACATGGCGTTTAGATGGAAGTTTTTTATTTAAAAGAGAAGAGGTAGGGAAATTAAAAGAAGAACTTAAGGTAGAAGGAATTACTCTATATCAAGCAAGCAAAGCGTATCATATCAGTATGTATCAACTCGAAAAATGGATAGAAGAAGGAGAGTTAGCTTGTACTATACAGGAGCATCGTAATCGTAAAACAAAATTTGTAAAAGAAGATGACATCCGTGAATTAGTACAACAAATAGAGCAGAAAAATAAGATTTATACATACTCACAAAAGCATAATGTAGTATTATTACAAAGGTTTATGAAAGGGAATACGTTAGCACGTATTATCTCAATTCCAAAACGTGGAGACATAATACTTCGTGATGAATTTGGGAATAACATGACATTAGGGGATGCAATAAAAGTAGGATATGAGCCTGCCTATGTTTTATCTGATCAACCGCGAAGTCATCATCAAAGATTTGTAAAATTCCGCTTCCCTAAATCTGACCGATTTCGAAGTGATATTTTTCGATTTATTGATCTCATATTACAGTATGTGTCACCAAGAAACTTAAAAATATCAGTAGAAGATGAATTTTGGTATTTTGATATTCGGCAATCTCTAGTATCATTACCATCTGGAATGCAGGCCGAATGGATGAATAGTTTAGCATCCTATATAATAGAAGGAAAAATGATACCACGTGTTAACAATAGTGTATATTTAGATAGCAATACTGTAACAAAGCCCGTAACTCTCACAAGTAACGAGTATAAATCTATAAAAAAAATTGTAGAAGAAACAAATAGTTCCATCGAAGAATTTATTAAAGATGCAATTCAAGATAGAATTAATCTGCACTTACTTAATCAAAAATAAAAATTTTCTCAACCATAATATAGTTTATTTGAAAAAAAATACATATATTTTTACATTTAATTGTTCTATACTACAACTTATAGAGTTATTCTCCAAATCTCTATGTAAGTCGGACTATGCCTTTAACAAAAAAGAATCACTTTTTAGTGGTTCTTTTTTATTAGAAATCTTTGAGTTTGGATTTAATCATATAAGTTTGGATCATGTGGATACTTCAAAACACATACATAAATCCTTGAACTTCCGTAACCTGGTGGAAATGATGTGGAGGAAAGCGTATTATCAATTGTTCACACAACGATTATGCACTGGGTTCATCAATATGGGCCTAAATTTAGAAGAAAACGTACGATATCATCTTAAATCAACCAATGACTCATGGAGAGTTGATGAAACCTATATCAGAGTAAAAGGTCAATGGATGTATTTATATCACGCTGTAGATTCCGAAGGGAATACCATTGATTTTTATCTTAGTAAATCAAGAAATAAACAAACAGCCAAGCGTTTTTTCAAGAAAGCCTTGGCTTTTTCGTATGTTTCTAAATCCAGCGTGTTAGTTGTGAGTACATTTCTAATCATTATTTTTGGGAAACTCAATCCAACAAGTGATTATTTTATTATCGACTACACTTTCAACAGGATTGGCGATAGGGTGTGTAGGAAAACAATTTTTTTACGACTATAAGCACAAAAAATTCCGTTTTAAAGAAAATGACTCCTCAAATTCTCTTGTAATGAGTTTTATAGAACACTCTAATACATTTGTATTAAGTTAGATTTGGTTCCTTATTCAGCTTGTTAGGAGTTTTATATGGATTTTTGAAGAAATAAGAGGAAGATGGACAATTTTCCAGAAGATATTGCATATATTTGGTTATGTATTGGTATTAATCTTTCGTTTGAATGGACAAAGTGATTTCAAAAGAAGGGAAGTGAGGGAACCATGATACATCGGTATGAAATTGATTTTTCAGTGATGTATGGTGGCAAGGAAAGAGGTTTACAATCCGCAATCATTCCAGCACGTTCTTTAGAGGAAGCAAACGAGAAATTGAAATCAGAAGTCAAGCGACGATTTAGGAAATGTCATGTGAGAATTGATACGGCCAATTTATGTGTTTCAGATTATACTAGATATACCATTGTATGAAAAAATCTTGTTGGTTCTGGTGCAAAGTTAAAAAAGTAGAAACAGATATTGATAAATGAGGAGAACCATTTAAGCAATGACTAATAATTTGTGTAATTTCTTGTACGTCGAAAAACCGCAGTTTGGCTGTAAACTGCGGTCTCGTTTATATATAGCATGAATGGTTTCGATTCCTTTCAAGGTACGTGAAGCATGAGGAAGATTTTAAAATCCTGCGGATTTGGAAAAGCGTCGCTTGATATGTCTATGATCCTGTTCGATGAGAGTATTGAAATGCTTAACTGTGCAATGTTTCGTATGTACATTAAAATCGTTATTTTCCAGTTTTTTGAATGTGCAAAGTAGTGCAGGAGCCCTGTCTGTTGTGAGAACCATTGGTTCTCCAAAAGCTTTCACTAACCTTTTCATAAGCATATAGGCGGCTTGATGATCCCTTGTTTTACGAAGTTGGATATCCAAGGTGTACCTTTCTTGATCAATCGCACGATAGAGATAACACCACTCTCCTTTAACTTAGATGTAGGTTTCATCTAAATGCCATACGAAATATGCCGATTTATTTTTCTTCTTCCAAATTTGATAAATCAAATCTCCATATTCATGAACCCAACGCATGATGTTGTTGGATGAACGGAGACTCCACGTTCTTTCAGTATTTCAGATACATTACGATAACTAAAAGAAAAAAGGCAATAATAGCCGACGGCTACCAAAATAATATCTTTCTTGAACTGTTTTCCTTTAAAATATCTCATGCACCATGCTCCCTAAATCATTTTTTTTACATTTTAATTTCGCTTAGAAAACTTTGCAACAGAACCCCATATTGAAACTGGTAGAGGCAGCTACTAAAAATAACACCTACCAACATTGGTAGGTGTTATTTTTACCTAGTTAGGATTGTATAATTTCCTGTATTTCTTCTATAGATAACTTCGTGAATTTTGCAATGTCTTCTACTGTCATTCCGTTTTTATACATTCCACTTACTAATTGTATACGTTCAGATCTTTTTCCTTCCTCTTTCCCTTGTTGTATTCCCTCTTGAATCCCTTCTTTTTTCCCCTCATTACGAGCATGTGCAAACTTTGCAGCTTCATCCATTAACACTTTTTCCCGTGCTTCATACGCTTGTCGGAAAGAAGAATCTTGACTCATACGTTCCCACTTATTCATCGCTTTTTGTAAAATTGGATCTTGATTCATGGCAATGTCCTCCAATGTTTGAGTTAAGTGTTCATCTTCATTCGCTGGAAGTAATAATAACCAACGAACAAAAGAATCTTCCCAGGGATTTACTTGTTCATTCCGCCACTGTTGCATTAATTTCGGAATTTCAACTATATGGACTTCTATATCATCACTCAATATCTTTTGTTGTTGCTTATTCCACAAGATTCCTGTTGTATGGAACTCCTCATATTCTGGAAACATCGCAAAGTTTAACAGATTAATGGTGATAGTTTTATGAAGAGAACTATATGGCATCCCCTTTTGCAATTGAAATGTGAATAACTTCCCCGAATAATATAAACTTCGTTTGATCATATCGTGATTATTATTGAGCTGTATTTCTACATTTACTTTTGTACCTGTATCTAATGTAGCTGAAATATCTAAAATCGATAATTTATCCTCTTCATGTTCTCGATGTAAATGTGGATCTTCTAGCTGTAAAGAAATAATAGGTGATTCTAAAGAATCTTGTAGCATCGCGTTTAAAAACGCGATAAGAATATCCTCACTACCATTTGTACCAAATAATTGCTTAAAAGCAAAATCGATGCGTAAATTTACTAATTTTTGGTTGGACACAGGTTTTCCTCTCCCTGTCTAATACTATTTCTTTTTCTTTTATTGGGAATCTTGAACATTCTCTATTATTTTACGGCTATTTTACTTAATTTAATTTTTTGGAGAAAAATTATTGACAATGAAAATAATTTCATGGTAATATTTAAAGTTTGATAAAAAATATCATATGTGTTAAACTTGAGAAGGTTACCACATATGGAGGTGGATTATATGTTTCAAATTGGCGATAACATTGTTTATCCAATGCACGGAGCAGGTATAATTGAAGCCATAGAAGAAAAAGAGTTCTCAGGGGAAAAGCAACAGTATTATGTCATAAAAATGTCAATCAGTAATATGCAAGTCATGATTCCTACGGGTAAAATATTGAGTTCAAATATACGCCCAGTTACTGATATACTTGTATTAACGCACATTATACACATTTTTCAACATGGGGAAACAGATAGATTACTGCCATGGAAACAAAGACATAAAGTGAACACGGACAAAATAAAAACGGGTGAAATACAAGAAGGTGCTGAAGTAGTACGTGATTTAATGCGTATGAATAAAGAAAAAGCACTGAATACAAGCGAAAAAAAATTGTTGGATGATGCATATAAATTTTTGGTTAGTGAACTAGAATTAATTAAAGGAATCACTGAAAAACAAATGAAAAGTTTCTGTTAAGGTTTATTATAAATAATGTATTACATCCCCAAAAAATATCCTGAATTTTTGGGGAATATAATGATTATTAAAAGTAAAGCACCTCAAAGACATTCAACTTCTTCAACTCAATTTTAGAGAAGATACCTCTTTTGTTATTACTTCAATGCAATCCATTTTTATTTTTAAAATTCTTTTACAAAATTTCGAAGTTTCATCAAATAACTCGATTAAATAGTCACTTGATTTTTTGCAATCCTGATTCACACTGGCACGGACAAGGATCCGTAAGGATGAAAGAGAGGTAGGGCTTTCATTGTTTTAGGTAATATACAATCAAAGGCATTATTTTTAGAAGAAAAAACAAGTAATCTCACTGCTATCTTTAAGAATTTCTTACATCTACTGAGAGAGTAAATAGTAATCGTCTATCTTCTTTACGTAAAATTGATGAACGAACTGGTAACGCCATATGGTCAACTACAAAATGGTTTCCAAACCAGGAAACCATTTCATTTACATAACAATAATAAATTAAGCAATAAGAAGGAGTACACACATGAAAAAAATATTAACAAAAGAATTAAGTAATGAATTAAAGAAGCGGGAAGGGATCATTTCCATTACTGTTGAACCTTATGAAAAAATCGAAGTGGGTGGAATTCGTATAGATGGACCAGCGGTTATTCTAATTAATCAAGAATAGCTAAAAATAGTTGAATGCAAGAAGAAAAGGATCAGCCTTTAAGGGAAGGAGGGTCTTTTTTATTTATTATTTATAATAATTGGATGTATAAATTTAATCTGGTTTGATTGGATTAATAGAAAGGAGAGGGGCGGGATTATTATAGTGGAAAGCTTAATATTGGTAGGATTTCTTTTTATACTATATAAATTAGTTTCTTAAGAACAACTAATTAATTGAAACGATATATTATTTTCTTTTTAAGGAGGAATTTAGATGGATGCAAGGAAAGAACGCATAAAATACGAGAAGATGTCAAAGAACTATGAATGTATTTATTTAGTCTCATTTATCCTATTGGTTGTACTTGTTTGCAGTAGTGTAATTATCATAGGAGCTACAGGGGGAAATGAAGTGAACCCTGAAA
>NZ_NTRO01000037.1:0-68225 GCF_002560575.1 Bacillus sp. AFS023182
CATTAATGGGGTTCACTTTAGGAAAGAACCTTAGCCACCCAGGGCTAAGCAGTCGCCTCCGCTTTTTGTTATTACCTACGTTTTCTGCTTAATCCCATTGCATTTTCAACTTTACGTAGTTGTTTGAATGCAACGTGGTTTGCTTTTTCAGCACCTTTGTCAAGGATTTCATCTAATTCAGGAGAGTTGATTAGTTCGTTATATTTTTCTTGAATTGGACGGATTGCTTCTACGACCACTTGGGCTAAGTCACCTTTAAAGTCGCCGTATCCTTTTCCTTCGTACTCCGCTTCTAGTTCTTCAATTGTTTTGCCTGAGAATGAAGAGTAGATTGTTAATAAGTTGGAAACACCAGGTTTGTTTTCTTTGTCGTATTTTACGATGCCGTCAGAATCAGTTACGGCACTTTTAATTTTCTTTTCGATTGTTTTTGGTTCGTCAAGCATACTAATCATTGACTTTGGATTTGGATCAGACTTACTCATTTTTTTCGTAGGCTCTGTTAATGACATAACACGTGCACCTACTTTTGGAATACGAATCTCTGGAATTGTGAAAATTTCACGGAAACGTTTATTGAAACGCTCTGCTAAATCACGAGTTAATTCCATATGTTGTTTTTGATCATCACCAACTGGCACAATCTCAGTATTATAAAGTAAGATGTCAGCTGCCATTAATGGTGGATACGTAAGTAATCCAGCTGGAATAGACTCTTTACCAGATGATTTATCTTTATATTGCGTCATGCGCTCTAATTCTCCAACATATGCGATAGATTGCATAATCCATCCTAGCTGAGCGTGCGCAGGCACCTCTGACTGTACAAATAAAGTTGATTTTTCAGGATCAATACCACAAGCTACATATAGTGCAGCTAGGCTACGGATATTTTTGCGAAGCTGTACAGGATCTTGGGCTACTGTAATTGCATGTTGGTTTACAATGCAGAAATAACAATCATGTTCATTTTGTAACTCCGTAAATTGTTTCATTGCACCTAAATAGTTCCCAAGCGTAATTGTTCCGCTCGGTTGAATACCAGAAAAAATAACTGACATAAGTAATTCCTCCTTAAATTGGATATGTATTGTTAAAGAGTAGGGAGTCGCTTTTTGAGTAATCTAGCTCCAGCGGCAAGAATGATCGGTGGCTTCGCATCTTCCTGAGAGGCAAAAAACGTCTCTACGTCAGGTGCTCCATCCCCCTCACATTCTGAACGAGCCGCTGCCGCTTTTTAAATACAAAAAAGCCCATTCATCCCAAATGATATAGGGACGAATGGACCGCGGTACCACCCTAATTATTTCACAGTTGTGAAATCTCTTGCATCCATTATAACGTTGGATATAACGCCAAAGCCTACTTCTTTCGGTTCGGTTTGGTGCTCAAAAGCCCATTCCATACTGTACAATTACTTGTTCTCACCAACCACAAGCTCTCTGAAATTGCTGCAATATGTACTCTTCTTTCTCATCGCATAAATATGAATTTATTATAAAATAGCTCTGTTTTTAACAGCTGAGCAAGCCGCCACTTTTTGATATAAAATGTTTTGCAAGTAATTATATCATATAGAAAATCGTTTGCAAACTACATCAAAATAGTGAAGCTAATAAGTGTAGAGATGAGACCTAACAGAATACCTGTAAGGCAGATAGGGTATGTCCATGTGAAAGAATACGTTTTATATATTCTTTCTTTTTTGTTTGTTGCTGGTTCTTCTTCTTCAATTAAAGATTCTACTTTTTTGTTCGTTCCAAATACTTTTTGGAACGCATATATCGTTATGTTGAAAAAACCACTTTGAAATAAGAATAAAAACCCCCCTATAATGATGAAAAAGAGCGCAATATAAAACATAATATTGACAAAATTCAACAAATATTGAGCTGAAGATAAGAATGCTCCAATACTAGAAGCGATTATTGCCAACGATATTAGTATACAAGTATGAAAAGAAAGTTTATTCAAAATATTCCCCTCCGTCAAAATATTACTAGAATTATTATACTATAAAAGTTATAATGAGTACTAGGAATAATTATTTGAAAATTATACGCAATTTCGTATTTTATTTCAATATGATGGGAGCAATGTTAAGTACTCCATTTACAAAAAATAAAAAAAATAAACATTTTATTAAAAATTTTAACAAAAAAACAAAAAACTATATTCACAATCGTCACATTATATGTATAATGAAAATTGTAGAAACTTGGAGATTATTCTTTCAATTCTGCTTTTTAGCAAGTGGGGGTACAGGAAGTGCACTTAGGGGAGGCAGTTCAACATGAAGAAAAAGACGTCGCTATTACTTGCATCGACATTGACTGCAAGTATGTTACTTGGGGCTTGTGGGTATCAAAAAGATGATGCCAAAGCAAAAGGGAAAGAAAAAGAGAACAGCAGTAGTAATGGAAAACAAATTGTTAATTTAACGGAACTATCTGAAATTACGACAATGGATGCGTCTATGACATCAGATTCCGCATCTTCAATGGTATTAAATAACACGATGGAAGGATTATACCGTGTTGGAAAAGACCAAAAGGCTACCCCAGGCGTAGCGGAATCCTATGAGAAACTAGAAGATGGTAAGAAATATATCTTCAAATTACGAAAAGATGCGAAATGGTCAAACGGAGATCCTGTAACAGCACATGATTTTGTTTATTCTTGGAAACGTGCAGTGAATCCGGATACAGGCGCTACATATTCTTATATCATGTTTGATATAAAAAATGCAGAGAAAATTCATAAAAAAGAGTTACCAGATACTGAATTAGGTGTAAAGGCAATTGATGACCATACATTAGAAGTAGAGTTAGACAATCCTGTTCCTTACTTTGTTGATTTAACAGTTTACCCTGTGTTCTACCCATTAAATGAAAAGTATATACAATCACAAGGGAATAAATTTGGTTTAGAGGCAACTACAACACTTTACAATGGACCATTTGTACTGAGTGAATGGAAACATGAAAGAAGCTTCCAGTTTAAGAAAAATCCGTCATATTGGGATAACAAAACAGTTAAGCTTGAAGAAGTTAACTTTAATATTGTGAAAGATACAGCAACGGCCGTTAATTTGTATGAGACAAATGCAATTGATCGAGTAGATTTAAAATCTGAATTTGTGGACAAGTACAAATCAAGTTCAGAATTTAAAGCAACGAAAGAAGCAGGAGTTGCATACTTACGTTTCAATCAAGGAAATAAATTTTTAGCAAATAAAAATTTACGTAAGGCAATTTCAATGTCCTTTGAACGTGAAAATGTTGCGAAAGTTATCTTAAATAATGGAGCTATCCCGGCGTATGGATTTGTTGGTAAGGATTTTGCTGAAGGGCCTAATAAGAAAGACTTCCGAGCTGAAAGTGGAAAACTTGTAGACACGAATGTAAAAGAAGCGAAGAAATTATGGGACACAGCAAAGAAAGAGCTTGGTACAGACAAAGTTGAATTAGAGTTGTTAAACTTTGATAACGAAGATTCTAAGAAAATTGGTGAATTCTTAAAAGGTGAGATTGAAAAGAATTTACCAGGAGTGACAATCAAGATTAAACAGCAGCCATTCGCACAAAAAAATAAATTAGAAGATGCGCAGCAATATGATGTTTCTCTTGGTATTTGGGGTCCAGACTACCCAGATCCAGTGTCATACTTAGATATGTTTGTTACTGGTGGTACACAAAACAAAACAGGGTATTCAAATCCAAAATATGATGAACTAATTTTAAAAGCAAAAACAGATACGAAAGATTTACAAGCTCGTTGGGACAATCTTTTACAAGTTGAAAAAATGTTAGTTAAAGAAGATGCGGTGATTGCACCAGTTTACCAAAAAGGAGCATCTTATATACAAAAGGGTATCGTAAAAGATATTGCCAAACATAATTATGGTGGTAAATATTCCTTTAAATGGGCATCTGTTGAGCAAAACTAATTTTTATTCCATCGTTTACAAGGGTATATGCCTATGATGGGCGTATGCTCTTATTTTAAAAAAATAAAAGTAAGAATATTTCAAACTATCTTATTGCTTTTGAGAAAAATGGGGAGGTGCTTGATTATGGGACGTTATGCATTAAAACGTTTCGTGTACATGGCTTTGACGTTATTTTTAATTACTACGTTGACATTCTTTTTAATGAAATTACTGCCGGGTTCTCCGCTTAAAAACCAAGAGAAATTATCTCCGGCACAAAGAGAGATCATTTTGGAAAAATACGGTTTGAATGATCCGGTACCAGTGCAATATGCGCGCTACTTAGGAAACTTAGTAAAAGGTGATTTAGGAGTATCATTCCAATATGATAACCGTCCAGTAACTGAGATGATTGTTGATCGTATTGGACCATCAGCACAACTTGGATTCCAAGCAATTCTATTAGGAACATTTATAGGCCTAATTTTAGGGATTGTTGCAGCACTTCGTAATAATACATGGGTGGATTACGGGGCAACCATAATTTCCGTACTCGGGATGTCGGTACCATCATTCGTATTCGCAGCATTATTACAATATTTTGTAGGGGTAAAACTTGGTTGGTTCCCAGTGGCATTCTGGAAAGGACCTGAATTTACAGTTATGCCTACGGTTGCTTTATCGATGGCGGTTATCGCAACGATTGCTCGTTTTGCTCGTGCAGAATTGATTGAAGTTATGCAAGCTGATTACATTTTAACAGCGAAAGCAAAAGGGATTAGTCAAGGAGTTATTATTATAAAACACGCACTTCGTAACGCATTGATTCCAGTTGTTACAATTTTAGGACCAATGGTTGCCGGGTTAATTACAGGAACACTTGTTATTGAACAAATCTATGCTGTACCTGGACTTGGGGAACAGTTTGTTAAATCCATTCAATTAAATGACTATACAGTTATTATGGGAACAACAATTTTCTATAGTGCAATCTTTATTTTAGTTATTTTTATCGTGGATATTCTATATGGAATTATTGATCCTCGTATTCGTTTAGCGGGAGGGAAAAAATGATGAAAGATTTACAGAAATTATCTCCAGATCTATTCCAAATAGCTAATCAAAGTAACATTGATAATGAAGTCATTGCCCGTCCGAGCTTAACGTTTTGGCAAGATGTGAGAAGACGTTTGTTTCAACATAAAGGAGCAATGTTTGGACTTGTATTGCTGATCCTTATTGCGCTTTTGGCAATTTTTGGACCGATGGTAAGTAAATATTCTTATAAAGATCAAGATTTAGGCCGTGCAAAAATGCCGCCGAAAATTCCAGTGCTTGAAAATGTTCATTGGTTACCATTTGATGGTACAGACCAATACGGCGTTGATCAATATGAGAAACGTGATATTAAAGAGTATTTCTGGTTTGGTACAGATGATCTTGGGCGTGATCTTTGGACAAGAACATGGGAAGGAACACGCGTATCATTATACATCGCTCTTTTGGCAGCGGCAATTGACCTAGTAATTGGGGTTGCATACGGAGGTATCTCAGCGTTCTATGGCGGACGAGTAGATAATATCATGCAGCGTATTATGGAAATTATTAATGGTATTCCGTATTTAATTATCGTTATTTTGATGGTAATTATTATGGGATCAGGTATTTGGTCCATTACACTTGCGATGGCCATTACCGGTTGGATTGGTATGTCACGGATTGTGCGTGGACAGATATTAAAATTAAAGAACCAAGAATATGTATTAGCATCTCGTACATTAGGTGCAACAAATACACAATTAATCGTAAAGCATTTAATTCCGAACGTAATGGGACCAATTATCGTTATGACAATGTTTACAATTCCTACAGCAGTGTTCGGTGAAGCGTTCTTAAGTTTCATTGGACTTGGTATTCAACCACCATTTGCATCGTTAGGTTCTCTTGTAAATGAGGGGTATAAATCGATTCAAACATATCCACATATGATGTTCATCCCTGCGGTTGTCATCAGTGTGTTAATTTTAGCATTTAACTTAATGGCAGATGGATTACGCGATGCGCTAGATCCAAAAATGCGTAAGTAAACGAGGAAGGAGAGGTAAAAATGAAAACATTGTTAGAGGTAAAAGATTTACAGGTCTCCTTTGATACACACGCTGGCGAAGTACAAGCTGTTCGCGGAGTTACATTTGATTTGAAAAAGGGAGAAACATTAGCGATTGTAGGAGAATCTGGTTCTGGGAAATCAGTTACTTCGAAAGCGCTAATGGGATTAATCCCTAATCCTCCAGGACGCATTAAAGATGGAGAAATTGTATTTGATGGTCGTGATTTAACAAAATTAACGGAAAAAGAAATGCAGCAAGTGCGTGGGAAAGAGATTGCAATGATTTTCCAAGATCCGATGACATCATTAAACCCAACGATGACAATCGGTAATCAAATTATGGAAGGTCTTATTAAACACCAAGGGATGAGTAAAGCGGATGCTCGTAAAGTTGCTTTAGAGCTTCTTGACCTTGTTGGAATTCCAAACCCAGAAGCGCGTTTAAAGCAATACCCACACCAATTCTCTGGTGGTATGAGACAACGTGTTGTTATCGCAATGGCGCTAGCTTGTAATCCGAAATTATTGATTGCGGATGAGCCGACAACAGCACTGGACGTTACAATTCAAGCGCAAATTTTAGAACTTATGAAGGACATTCAGCAGAAAACAGAAGCAGCGATTATTTTCATTACGCATGATTTAGGCGTAGTAGCAAACGTTGCGGACAGAGTTGCAGTTATGTATGCAGGTAAAGTTGTTGAAATTGGTACGGTTGATGAAATTTTCTACAACCCAAAACATCCGTATACATGGGGATTGATCGCATCTATGCCAAGTTTAGATGGTTCAGAAGCTGAGTTATATGCAATTCCTGGAACGCCTCCAGATTTATTAAAACCGCCAAAAGGGGATGCATTTGCACCACGTAACCCACAGGCGTTAAAAATTGATTTCGAAATGGAACCACCGTTATTTAAAGTAAGTGATACACATTATGCAGCAACATGGTTACTTCACGAGCAAGCACCAAAAGTACAACCGCCAGAAGTCGTTCAAAAACGAATTCTTCAAATGAAAGCAGGTGAACAACATGACTAATCAACGTGAGAAATTAATTGAAGTAAAAAATGTTAAGCAGCACTTTAATGTTAGTGGTGGTGTTGTAAAAGCGGTCAACGATATTTCATTTGATATTTATCGCGGTGAAACATTTGGACTTGTAGGGGAATCTGGTTGCGGAAAATCAACAACTGGAAGAACGATTATCAGGTTATACGATGCAACTGGTGGAGAAGTGTTGTTCGATGGTGAAAATGTACATGGTAAGAAGTCACGTGCAGAATTAAAGAAATTTAATCGTAAAATGCAAATGATTTTCCAAGATCCATATGCGTCATTAAATCCTCGTATGACAGTTGGAGATATTATTGCAGAAGGCATTGATATTCACGGTTTAGCAAAAAGTAAAAAAGACCGCATGGATCGTGTGCATGAATTATTGAACACAGTTGGTTTAAATAAAGAGCATGCCAATCGTTTCCCGCATGAGTTCTCTGGTGGACAACGTCAACGTATCGGAATCGCTCGTGCACTTGCGGTAGAACCAGAATTTATTATTGCGGATGAGCCGATTTCAGCACTTGACGTATCGATCCAAGCGCAAGTTGTAAACTTATTGAAACAACTGCAAAGAGAAAAGGGTTTAACATATTTATTCATCGCCCATGACTTATCTATGGTAAAATACATCAGTGATCGCATTGGTGTTATGTATCGCGGTCAAATTGTTGAATTAACAAGTAGTGACGAGTTATACGAGAATCCAATTCATCCGTATACAAAATCACTATTATCAGCAATTCCGCTTCCAGATCCAGATTACGAGCGCAATCGTAAGCGTATCGTATACGATCCATCTCAGCATCAATATGGAAATGAAGAGCCAAAGATGCGAGAAATCCGTCCAGGACATTTTGTTCTTTGTTCCGAAGCAGAATACAAGAAATATAAAGAAATCTATCAATAATAGAAAAGAAGCGGCCTGGGAGGTCGCTTCTTTTTTTATACATACAAATTAGAAAACTGATATAAACTCTTACTTTTTGGATGGGAGAGAGCATCAGCTCATGTAGGCGGTCAGATCCCCATACTTTATGAATTTCCTTTTGTATTAAGCTTGAACAGGTGCTGACTCTTCAGAAGTCTCCGGTTTAACAAGTGCATAATTTTCCCAAGCTCTACTTCTCCAGCGGAAGAACATGATGATCGCGCGCGTCCACTCATCAATGGCAATGGCTAACCAAATACCAGGCAGTCCCATATGTAAATAAAATACAAAAAAGTAGCCAAGTGGTAAACTCATTAAGACCATTGAGAATGCCCCGATTAAAACAGGATATTTTGCATCACCAGCAGCCCGCAAAGAATTAATGATTACAATATTCATTGTTCGCCCTGTTTCTAGCAGAATACTTAATAAAAGAACGGTTGATCCTAAAGTGATAATATCATGGTTATTTGTAAATAGTCCCATTAACTGTGTACGGAATGTTATGACGAGAATGACCATACACAACGTGACACCGATGGCCCATTTTACACTTTTCCACACGCGTATATATGCTTCATCTTTCGCATTTCCACCAACTAGACGCCCAACGATGATTGCTGTTCCCATTCCGATGGCGATAGCAAATAAATAAGTAAACATTGAAATATTTGTCGCGTATTGTCTTGCGGCCAAGGATTCTGTTCCTAAGTATGTCGCATAATATAAAAAGACAATTTGACATGCTTGATACATAACTTGCTCAAAAGCCGATGGGATACCAATTTTTAAGATTTTTCCTACATATTCTTTTGATAAAGTGAAGTAGTATTTTAATTTGACGCGGTATTCCATGACGCGATATAGTAGCCAGAAGAAAACAATGAGTGCGATAAGTCGGCTGAAAGCAGAGGAAATAGCTGCCCCTTGAACACCGAGTTCAGGCATACCGAACTTTCCGAAAATAAGTATATAATTTCCAGCAATATGAAGGATATTCATCCCTAGTGAAATGAACATCGCTTGTTTTGTAAATCCATGAACACGAATAATTGCGGCCAGTGAATTGATAATGGCTTGAAGAAAAATAGCTCCCCCGACAATCGATAAATAATTTTGGGCGTAAGTCAATACATCACCTTGTAAATTCATTGCAGTCATCATATGTTTTGAGAATAAAAGAAAAACTGCGCTTATAACGAGCCCGACTCCTAAATTTAAAGTGATTGCTAATGCGGATATTTTTGATGCTTCCATATATCGTTTAGAACCAAGATACTGCGATACAACAATAGCAGCCCCATTTCCGATTACTTCTAGTACTAAGATTGCGATATGAAGGTATTGATTCGCAGCTCCAACACCTGATACGGCGTCATCTGATAGTGCACTTAGCATAAAAGTATCAGCAATCCCCATTAACATAAAAAGAAACACTTCTAAAAAAATGGGCCATGTTAAGAAGAATAAATTTAACTGTTCTTCTTGCCCTTTTTTGGATGTAACCTCTGTCATATCATCCCTCACTTTACTGATATCTTTTTAAACAAAATGTATCTTAACACACTTTAGCAACACTTGCATTGATTTTGGAACTTGGTTAACAAATATATATTTCAAAGAAAAATAGGACATATATAGGTACAAATATAGAAGCGGTCGGATCCTTTTTTAGCCCCATGCCGAGTGAAGACAAAAGGAGAGAAGAGTGGAGATATCTTTTTTAGATCAGCAACCTATATAGAAAAATCAAAATGGATTTATGTATGGTGCATGTGAAATTATAATAAAAGTTTTGCAGACTTGATGAAAGGGAGAACTAACGTATATGAGAAGGGAATAATCATGCGAAAAATATTATATAATATAAAATTAATTATACTCTGATAATTTAGATAATTAAAAATGTGGTTAAATTTAGTATTTTAGGTGTTTAAATACGCAATATAAAACGTTTGCAAAAAATGTTGTATTAGCAGAAAATTTTAATAAGATAGGAAAATAAATATACAAAGAATGTATTTATGTGTATAATATGAATTATTAGAACATACATATATTTCTTTCTGTTTGAAAATGGAAGGGCTAACATTTTTGGGAGGGGTAGCAGAATGAAGAAAAAAGTACCAGTTTTTGTAGCATCGACATTAGCAATGAGTATGATTTTAGGGGCGTGTAGTAGTTATCAAAAGGACGAGCCACAAGCGAGTGCAAAAGGGGATAGCGGCAAGGCTAACGGGAAACAAGTCATCAATTTAACTGAAACACAGGAAATTCCAACAATGGACCCAGCATTATCAGCTGATGCAGTATCATCACGAGTGATGAATAATACGATGGAAGGGCTATACCGCCTTGATAAAGGAGACAAACTTGTCCCCGGTGTAGCAAAATCAAGTGAAAAATCGGCAGATGGGAAAAAATATACGTTTAAATTACGCGAAGATGCGAAATGGTCAAATGGAGATCCTGTAACAGCGAAAGATTTCGTATATGCTTGGCAGCGAGCGATTAATCCAGATAAAGCTGCAGTATCAGCATATATCATGTTTGATGTGAAGAATGCACAGAAAATTAATAAAAAAGAAATGGCGCCAGATCAATTAGGGATAAAGGCCGTTGATGATTATACATTAGAAGTAGAATTAGAACATCCAGTTCCTTACTTTGAAAATTTAATGATTTATCCACTTTTCTATCCAGTAAATGAAAAGTATGCAAAAGAGCAAGGGGACAAATTTGGTTTAGAGGCAAATACGACACTATATAATGGACCGTTTGTATTAAGTGAATGGAAACATGAAAGAAATTTCCAAATACAGAAAAATCCATCATACTGGGACAATAAAGTAGTGAAGCTAGACGAAGTGAACTTTAATATTGTAAAAGACATGGCAACATCGATTAACTTATATGATACAAAAGCGATAGATCGTGCTATTTTGAGATCTGAGTTTGTTGATAAATATAAAGGGGATAAAGAGTTTAAAACTGAAAATGAAGCTACTATATCCTACCTTCGTTTCAATCAGAAAAATGAAGCTTTAGCAAATAAAAATATACGTAAAGCAATTTCTCTTGCCTTTGAACGTAAACCACTTGTTGAGACGATTTTAAACAATGGCTCTACTGAAGCGACAGGATTAATTCCAAGCAAATTTATTACTGGGCCAAATAAAAAAGACTTCCGAGCTGAAAATGGGGAGTTAGTAAAAGCAAATGCGAAAGAAGCGAAGAAATATTGGGAAGCTGGTAAAAAAGAATTAGGAAAAGATAAGATTGAGATTGAGCTATTAAATGAAGATGTAGATTTATCTAAGAGAACAGGGGAGTATTTAAAAGGAGAGTTAGAAAAGAACTTACCTGGTTTTACATTAAAAATTAAGCAACAGCCATTTGCGCAAAAGCTTAAACTTGAAGAAAGTGGAGACTATGACATGACATTTTCTTTATGGAGTCCAGATTTCCCAGATCCAGTAACGTATCTTGATATGTTTGTAACAGATGGTGCGCAAAATAGAATGAAATATTCTAATCCGAAATACGATGAAATTATTATGAAAGCGAAGACTGACGGTAGCGATGTACAAGCACGCTGGAATAGTTTACTTGAAGCAGAAAAAATACTACTGGATGATGCGGCAATTGCTCCTGTATATCAACGCAGTTCAGCTTACTTACAACGAGGAACAGTGAAAGATATTTATAAACATAATTACGGCGGAGATTTAAGCTTCAAATGGGCATCGGTAGGAAAATAATTTAAAAAGAAGCAGGAGAAATTCCTGCTTCTTTTTAGTATGTTCGTTTTTTATAAATCCCTTTTCCGCCAACTTGCTTCCAGCCGGATTGTACTTCCGCACTTTTATCAACAAATTTCATTTTCTCTTTCCCGCCAAATAGCTTTTCGCCAATGCCATTTGTAATGACACCAATCAATGCTGTAATTCCAATAACGAGGGCAGCGACAATGGCAAAATCAATAAAAAAAGCAACCATATGGAATTCCTCCTTTTGCCTGTCCGTAACTTTATTGTATGAAAAAAAAGAAAGAAAAGAAAGAAAAGTTAGAAAATAAATTTATTTTACTTGAAAATAAGCTAGACAGTAACTAGGGGATTTGATAGAATGGAAAAGAACAAATGTTCTGTGTGCTCGTATGTCTTACATTTCACCTCTGTTTTATGATGAAAAGAGTAAGGAAACGATATCTTTAGCAACTGGTTGATTGGATGGACAGCTTCTATAAACATGTTAAGAAGTAGCACCAAAGGTATATATATTAATAAAGTAGAAGGATTTGTTCCATGAAAAATCCATGACAATTTTAGCTTAATGAAAGATGAGTTTTCCCATTGAGAAAGGAAATTTCCTGTATATTTCTTTCTCAATCTATTGTATAATGATTATAGAAGTTACTTATTTAAAGTAATTGTTGTTTAATAAGAGTTACTTGCTTAAAAGTTGTTGTTTACATGTAAGGCAATTTTTCATTATGTTGTAGGATAAGTTATAGTGGGGAATTGCTGGAAAATAGAAATTTAAACTGTAAGTAGTACAGAATTTGTACTCTTTAAGGAGAGTGAGTCTTGTATGGTAACACTATATAGTTCTCCAAGTTGTACGTCTTGTAGAAAGGCGAAATTATGGCTAGAGGAAAATCATATTCCTTATACAGAACGCAATATTTTCTCGGATCCATTAACGATTGAGGAAATTAAAGAAATTTTACGCATGACAGAAAGCGGAACGGATGAGATCATTTCAACTCGTTCGAAAGTTTTCCAAGAGTTAAATGTTAACTTAGAATCTTTACCACTTCAAGATTTATATAAGATGATTCGTGACTACCCAGGCATTTTACGCCGTCCTATTATGATTGACGAAAAACGCCTTCAAGTAGGTTATAACGAAGATGAAATTCGTCGTTTCTTACCACGTACAGTAAGAACATTTCAGTTACGTGAAGCACAGCGTCTTGTAAATTAATAATAAAAGTTTTGTATATGAAAACCTTCTACTGTAAAGTAGAAGGTTTTCGCATACATATATTCATTTGTATACAACCCATTTTGATTTTTGGCTATATAAATTGCTACTATGCTTGGGAGGATGCTCTCTTCCGCCTAAATAGAAAGGCTTTTCAGTTTGAGTTTATATAAATTTATATCAAATTAGAAAATACAAACTTCACTTTGCATTTCCTAATTTGATATGTTGCACAATAAATCCAATTGTTAATACTGTGAAAATAAAGAGGAAGGGCATACTTGTTGCAAAGATAGGGTTTTGCTGAAAAAAGTTTGTAAGCCGTGTTTCATGGGTGATCATTTTTCCAGCGGTGTAAGCAAGAACTGCTCCTCCGCAATAAATGAGAAAAGGAAAACGCTCCATAAGTAGTAAGATGAGCTTGCTTCCCCAAATAATAATAGGAATGGAAATTAATAATCCGATAATCACGAGTGTGAAATTTCCATGAGCAGCCCCCGCAATCGCAAGGACATTATCAAAACCCATAACGAGATCGGCAAATACAATTGTACGAATCGCTTGAAATAATGTCGTTTTTCCTTGTATAGAAGAAAGATCATCGCTATTATCAGTAAGTAAATTTACGGCAATCAGTGTAAGTAAGATGCCACCAATAAGCTGTAAGAAAGGAATATCGAGTAAGTAGACGGCAAGTATTGTAAGGAGAATTCGCAGTACGATTGCTAGGCCCGTACCAATAAAGATCGCTTTATTTCGTTTCGATTCGGGCAAGTTTCGGCTTGCAAGTGCGATTACAATTGCATTATCGCCGCCTAATACAACATCGATACCGACAATCATTAGTATAGATGTCAAAAAATCTAACTCCATTATTTTGCCTCCATTTATTCTGTTTTAATAAAGAGTACAGGTGTGGATATATGTATAGAATAAAAAAAGCCTGACCAGCTCTATTACAATTGTACGGTGCGAAGTGTAATTGTATGTCCATTTTTTTATTAATGAGGTTTATATGGTAAGTGTATATAATGGAATATATAAGAGTAAGGAATTATACTTGATTTGCGAACAATAATCTAGGCGAATGACTGTTTTTGTAAAATAAAACGATTTTATTTCCATTCTGGAGAATCTTATCATAAAATGAAAGTACAAGAATCTATTGATTTGTCATATGAGTGGGGAATCCCTTCATAACAATTCCAAATAGGAAGGGAGAGTTGTATTTTGGACATTGAAAGAATTAATGATCATACGATGAAATTTTTTATTACGTACATTGATATAGAAGATAGAGGGTTTAATCGTGAAGAGATCTGGTACAATCGTGAACGAAGCGAACAATTGTTTTGGGAAATGATGGATGAAGCGCACGATTATGATGATTTCTTTATTGATGGACCACTGTGGATTCAAGTACAGGCGCTTGATAAAGGCATTGAAGTACTTGTAACAAAAGCGCAGCTTTCAAAGGATGGACAAAAATTAGAATTACCAATAGGTCTAGATAAAATTATTGATATCCCTCTAGATGAGCGGATTGAATCACTATTTCAACAAGAATTAGAGGAAGAGATAGAGGCGGGGACAAACTTTAACGAAGATGGAACATTAGGCTTTTTAATTAAATTTGATGATTTTGAAGATGTCATTTCTTTAAGTCATCGTCTCATATTTGAAGATATAAAAGATGAATTGTATTCGTTTGAAGACCGCTATTATGTATATGTTGAATTCGATGAAGTGCTACACGATGAAGAAGAAATTGACCGTATTTTAAGTATTATTTTAGAGTATGGGGAAGAATCTACATTAACGGTTCACCGTGTAAGTGAGTACGGCAAACAGGTCGTTAAAGAACATGCACTTGAGACGATTCGCAGTCATTTTCCTTCTAAAACTTAGGCCGATTTCAATATTATGAAATCGGTTTTTTATATGCTGGGTATGACAATAGAAATGCTTCGTAAGTAGGGGGGAAGAAATGAAAAATACGCTAAAGTTACTTGTCTTTTTTCTAGGTTTATTCGCAGCGTTTGTTTCGTTACGCATGTTTATTGATGTAGCATTTTATTCGGATGTTATAGGCATAAAAGATATTTCGTTTTTAGGAATTATAAGTATCGTATTTACTGTTTCTGCATTTTTAATTGGGTGTGTTATTTTCTTAGAAAACAGGCATCCATCTAAAACACTGACGTGGTTAATTGTACTAGGCATTTTTCCTGTAGTTGGTTTTTTTGCCTATTTATTATTTGGACAAAATTTTCGCAGAAAACGAATGTTTCAAAAGAAGGCTCTTTTGGACGAACAAGCTTTTTTGCAGTACAAAGGGCATGATGATTATAACGAACGCATTTTGCAAAATCATAAACATCAAGAATTATTATTTCGTTTAGCGGATAGGCTTGGCGCCTTAAATATTTCATTTCAGACAGAAACAAAAGTGTTAACGAATGGTGATGAAACGTTTCAATCGATTTTAGCAGGATTGCAAAGAGCGAAGCATCATATTCATATGGAATATTATATTGTACGTGATGATAAGCTCGGTACACAAATTAAAGAGATTTTAATGCAGAAGGCGCAGGAAGGTGTTACCGTCCGTTTTTTATATGATGCGGTTGGAAGTTTCAAACTGTCAAATGCTTATATTGATGAACTAAACGATGCAGGTGTAGAAATGATTCCATTCTTTCCGGTTCGTTTTCCAATTTTAAACGATAAAATTAATTACCGAAATCACCGGAAAATCGTTGTGATTGATGGAAATGAGGGGTTTGTAGGCGGGCTAAATATTGGTGATGAATATTTAGGGAAAAATAAATATTTTGGATTTTGGCGAGATACACATTTATATTTACGAGGTGAAGCAGTTCAAAGTTTGCAACTCATATTCCTGCAAGATTGGTTTTATATGACAGGTGAAGCTGTATTAGCACCTGAATATTTACAGGCGAAAGCTGTTGATGGAGATCATTGGGGCGGTGTACAACTTGTTGCAGGCGGGCCGGATAATAAATGGGAGACAATTAAGCATCTTTATTTTGCAATGATTGCTTCGGCAAGGAAGTCCATTTGGATTGCTACACCATATTTTATTCCAGATGATGATATTTTATCTGCATTAAAAGTAGCAGCTCTTGCTGGCATTGATGTCCGTTTATTAATGCCGAGTAAACCAGATAAACGGACTGTATTTTATGCATCGAGGTCTTATTTTCCAGAGTTATTAGATGCAGGGGTAAAGATATATGAATATGAAAAAGGTTTCCTGCACAGTAAGATTGTCATTGTTGATTCTGATTTAGCATCAATTGGTACAGCGAACATGGATATGAGAAGCTTCCATTTAAATTTTGAGGTGAATGCCTTTTTATATGATACAAATAGTATTCGAAAGCTTGTTAAAGATTTTGAAGATGATTTACAAGTATCAAGTGAAATTCATGTGGATCGCTTTCATAGACGCCGTCTTCATAGGAGGATTGTGGAATCAGCGTACCGTTTACTATCGCCTTTATTATGAAGAAGAGGATATTCTTACAAGGATGTCCTCTTTTTGTTTAGAAAGGAATTTGTAATAAATTGTAGAATACAAAGCAATATAGAAAGGATGTGGTATGATGTTTGTCGCAAGGAGAGAAAATGGAGGGAAGGTTCACCTTCTTGAAAGCCGAGATGAAAAGGAACTGCTTGCAATGCGAAAGAAAGAGCGCTTTTTTTGTCCGGTTTGCGGGCGGGAGGTACAACTCAAGTTAGGTAAGCAAAAGAGATGGCATTTTGCTCATAAGAAAGTAAATCAGTGCCTCGTTTCATCTGAGCCGGAATCTGCTTATCATATGCGCGGGAAGGAACAGTTATATAAATGGCTTAGGTCACAAGGGTTTCATGTGAAAATCGAACATTACCTCCCAGGGATTCGCCAAAGACCCGATCTTTTTATTGAAATGAAAGAGAGACAGATTGCAATTGAATATCAATGTGCCTCTTTATCCACGGAACAGTTATTAAAACGAACTTCTTCCTATTGGAAAGCAGGAATACAAATCATTTGGATATTAGGTAGAAATCAAATGAAAAAGCACTCTGCTTACTGGATTTCATTATCCTCGTTTCACTTTCTCTGCATACAATCTTATCCTCAGCCTTTCCTTCTCTTTTTTTGTCCAAATACAAAATCATTTATGAAATGCGAACTGCTTACGCCGTTTTCTACAAATGTTTATTTTTCACACATCACTCATTTTTCGGTGCGCACCGTTACTTTTGAGGAGCTCTTTTGCCAAGCAGTCATTACGAAAGAACGATTGGAGCGGGAGTGGCAAAAGAAAAAGATTTATTTTCGAACGAATGTCCTTCCAATTTGGAATTATAGTCATAAATCACTTTTACACCTTTTATATCAATATCATCTTTCACCTTCTTGTTTTCCATCTGAAATTGGTGTTCCTCTTCCATCTGCATTTGCGTTTCAAACACATCCTTTTATATGGCAAGCTCTTCTTTGTATAGATTTCATTGGTAAATTTAAAACTGGAGAATACTTTTCATTACATGCCGTTTTTTCCTATGTAAATAAAAGACGTAATATTCAGCGGCGTACGTTACCTTATTTTTCGCAAAATGTATGGAGGTTAGCGATTCTAGAATATATAACGTTTTTATGTAAAGCAGGAATGATTGAAATGGTGAATGTGCATAAGTACCGAAAAATCAGGCAATTTATGATACTGAAAACGGAAGAGGAGATACAAGAATATGATGCGATTTGTTTGTCGCATGCATTATCGTTATTCGAAACAAAGTACAACATGAGAGAAGGAAAAGCGGATATAATAAGAGAGTACATGGAAGGAATTACATAACAAGAATCGAATTGTACTAAATAGAGATTCGAAGGAGGGTTTATAATATGGCTGATCAAAAAACAGCAAAAGCATTGCCGGACCGTAGTGAGATTGAGGAAATGAACACATGGCGCTTGGAAGATATTTTCCAAACGGATGAAGAATGGGAAAAAGAATTTCAAGCAGTGAAAGAGTTATTGCCGAAGTTAGCTGAATTTAAAGGGAAACTAGGTGATTCTGCTGATTCATTATTAGCGGCTTTACAGTATGAAGATGAAGTTTCGATGAGATTAGAAAAATTATATACATATGCTCATATGCGTTACGATCAAGATACAACAAATTCTGTTTATCAAGCGTTAAATGATCGTGCAAGCAACTTATATTCTCAAGCTGCCAGCAGCACGGCGTATATCGTTCCTGAAATTTTAACAATTGCAGAAGAAAAGTTACAATCCTTCTTACAAGAAAACAAAGAATTAAGTGTATATGAACATGCTTTAGAAGAAATTACACGTCAGCGTCCACACGTACTATCAGAAGCTGAAGAAGCATTGTTAGCTGAAGCATCTGAAGTCCTGAGTGCATCAAGTAATACATTTGGTATGCTGAATAATGCGGACTTGAAATTCCCATCTATTAAAGATGAGAATGGTGAAGAAGTAGAAGTAACACATGGTCGTTATACTCAATTTTTAGAAAGTGATGATCCTCGTGTTCGTCATGATGCATTCCATGCAGTGTATGAAACGTATGGGAAATATAAAAATACATTTGCAAGTACACTTAGCGGTGCGGTGAAACGCAATAATTTTAATGCGCGCGTTCGTAAATATGATTCGGCACGCCAAGCAGCGTTAAGCAATAATAACATTCCTGAAACAGTATATGACCAGCTTGTTAAGACGGTAAATGACAACTTACATTTATTGCACCGATATATTGACATTCGTAAACGTGCATTAGGTCTTGATGAATTGCATATGTACGATTTATATACACCGCTTGTACCAGAAGTGAAAATGAATGTGAAATATGAAGAAGCACAAGACATTCTACTCAAGTCATTAAACGTCCTTGGGGATGAGTATGTTGAAATTTTGAAAGAAGCATATGAAAACCGCTGGGTAGACGTATATGAAAACAAAGGAAAACGAAGCGGTGCATATTCATCTGGTGCATATGGAACAAATCCGTATATTTTAATGAACTGGCACGATAATGTAAACAATTTATTTACACTTGCACATGAGTTTGGTCATTCTGTGCATAGCTACTATACAAGAAAAGTACAACCACATGTTTATGGTGACTATTCAATCTTCGTTGCAGAAGTTGCATCAACTTGTAACGAAGCACTTTTAAATGATTATTTACTAAAAACGACAGAAGATAAGAAAGAGCGTTTATATTTACTAAATTATTATTTAGAGGGATTCCGTGGAACTGTATTCCGTCAAACGATGTTTGCTGAATTCGAGCATATCATTCATAAAAAAGTGCAAGAAGGTCATGCAGTAACGCCAGATATGTTAACGGAAATTTACTATGATTTAAATAAAAAATACTTTGGCGATGCTTTAGTCATCGATAAAGAAATTGGTATAGAGTGGTCTCGTATTCCGCACTTCTATTACAACTATTATGTATATCAATATGCAACAGGATTTAGTGCGGCAACAGCTTTATCAAAACAAATTTTAGAAGAAGGGCAACCAGCTGTAGAGCGTTATATTAACGAATTCTTAAAAGCTGGAAGCTCTGATTATCCAATTGAAGTACTGAAAAAAGCAGGAGTAGACATGGCATCTCCAGAGCCTGTTAAAGAAGCACTTCAAGTATTTGAGGAAAAGTTAAATGAATTAGAAGCATTATTATTTGAAGGGAAATAATAATGAAAGAAGAAGGGCGAGAGGGAAATTCTCGCCTTCTTTCTTTTTAGCCTTGTTACATAATATTGTTGATTTCAGTAAAAAGTAAGGGAACTCCTATTGATGGAGTTCCCTTGTTTTGTTAAGCCCTCGATTATTAAATAGAAAAATCGGTCCAAGTATGTTAAACGATCGTGTTGATTATTTATCAATTTCATCTTAACTACGTTTTTTGAAAGAGTTTCAGTTGTTTCATGTAGTCAACAGCTTTTGTTTTATTCTTTTGTTTAGAAACATATTCTGCCTCGTTTTTATCTCTATAATAGTGATTAAATGTATCTTCACAAAGAGTACCGTCTGAAATGGCTTTTTTAACGGCACAGTGTGGCTCGCTTGTATGTGTGCAATCAGAAAATTTACATCCTCTGGATAAACCTGCTATATCTTCAAATCCAAAATCTAAGTTTTCTTTCGGGTCTATCATTTCAAATCCCATTCTACTAAAATTCAATCCCTCACCTACTTTTAATAATATCTAACAATTGAAATCTTATCTTGCTAGTTCTCTAAAAGAATTTAATTTTGTAAATTCTGATAATTAAAGTGTATCATACGTCATTTCCGTTGAGAACAGATAGTTTTCAAGCATCATTTTACTAACTGTTGTATCGTCATTTCGAGCTCTGATTTGTTCAAAGAACTCTTTCAGGACGTATTGATTTGCTATGCTTAACTTTCTAATTTCTTAGGTGATGTCCTTCAGTGTCATGCGAAACAAACCGCTCTCGTACTTTTTGTATGAAGAACAATCGTCTGTTACTTTCGAATATCAACAGAGAAATTTAACATAGCGTTCTTTTTAAAAACCTTTAAAACGCTTTCTATGATTGAAATAAGAGAGGCTAACGAAGATGATTGCAAACAAAAGCGGCAAGGCAATAATCTTTGGGAATGCTTGTAATAGTGAAAGGATGTACAGGAAAAAAGAAATACAAGTACAAAAAAGAAGAAAGAAGATATGTGTTTTTTTCATCAAATCCCTCCTAAAAAGTTTCTTTTTATAGCTTATTCAGTAATGAAAACGTTTAGAATGTGACAGAAGTGTGAAATTCGACAAAAAGGGTTGTCATCTGACGTCGAATCTTGTAATATAATAGATGTGAACGAATTCACATACAAACATATACCCCTTTGTTTGAACGTGAAAATTTCTCCCATCCCCTTTAATATTTTTATAAGCCGTAAAGAAAAAGACCTGGTGTTTACACCAGGTCTTTTTCTTTTGCAATCCATTTCCAATAACGCTCACATTTTACTTCAACCATTCGTACTTTTCTTTTTAATGACAATTTTTTGAGCTCGCGTTCTATTTCTTGCTCCGAGCAGTCATAGATAAATGCAATTTCTTTAGATGACATAAATTGAGCCATCTCTAGCAATGTCTCTAGTGGTGGTAACGGAGCAGGCTCGATATCAAATTTTACAAGTTCTTTTAAGAGTTGTACGTATACATTATATGAATAAATGCCCGCAATCTTAATGCCTTCCTCATCTGAATTTGCATGGAAGAATACAAGAGAAGGGATTTCGGTGATGTGCATTTCATTTGTGAACTTTAGATCACATTGGAATGCTTTTTTTGCACTAATTGAATGCAAATCTTTTTTAAATTCTTCTACATCAATACCGCTTTGCTCTGCGCAAGCAAGTAGTAATTCTAAATCTGGTTTTGATACATTTTCAAGAAAAATGTATTCTTGGAGTTTCCGCAAAAATTTCGAACCTGCTTTTCGGCCTTGTAACTCAGCTGCTTTAATTGCAATAGAAACTAAATACGGTGTAGATGAGGCATCTTGCATATGCACTTTTCCATCACATGAAAAGCCTTGCAAACTTGTTGTTTTTTCCCACACAAATCGAATATTAGCAGGTTTATTCCATTTGTGTGGGGAGGCGATTGCCCCTTCCACTTTGCCGGTTAATATGTGCCGAATCGAAAAATATGTTCCGTATTCGAGCCATAACTTAATAATAACTGGTTCAATGTCCCAGCAATCTTTGCAGAGCGGATCAATAAACAAATAGGCTTCTACAGATTTATGTTCGCACTTGGAAAGAGAAGGAATGCGTATATGCTTTGCTTCCTGTTTATCCATTACGCTTCACCTGTTTCGTTTGGAGTGTTGACCATATGCTGCGCAGTTAATGTTAAACGTTCAAAAACAAATTCTCGAATCTGCCCGTGTACTCCCGTATCTTCCATCGCTTGTTCCATACATGCTAACCAGGCTTTTGCTCGCTTTGGTGTAATCTCAAAAGGGAGATGGCGTGCTCTTAGCATAGGGTGACCATGTTCCTCTGTATACAAATTCGGTCCACCTAAATATTGCGTTAGAAATTGCTTCTGTTTCCTGGCTGTTTCTGTCAAATCGTCTGGGAAGATCGGAGATAAGTCAGGGTGTTTACTGACATAGGAATAAAACGTATCGACTAATGTTGCAATGGCTTGTTCACCGCCAATTGCTTCAAATGGTGTCATCGGTTGCTTGTTCATCCTGTATAAACTCCTTTTTCCATCAAATGTATATCTATTGTAGCAATGGATTGTCACGAAGAGCAACTAAACAGCTTTCGTACAATCTCTTGCTTAAAATAAAGTGAAACTTTAATCAGTTAGGGTCTTACTGACCGTAAGAGCCCGATTGGTGAGGGCTAACCATCAGTGAGAAAAACGTTCGCTCATGGAAGTTTCACTTTAGCGTGCTTCGTTTTGTTTTGCAAGAAAAAAGCGTTGCACTTTATTTTTTGTATGACGAACAGGTATATGATATTTGTTTAACAAATTGAGGAAAGCCGCTTTGCCCGCTGCTTCATTTTGTACTTCATACTCAAGTTCATAATCATCGTGATTGTAATAGAAACTATGATCAAATACAAGTGTGCCGCCTTCGAATGTAGTTTCTGCTCGCTTTGTTGTTAAGCTTCCCATATAAGCTAAAGTAGAAACAGGGATTTGAAGTTTATGTAATTGATCTAGCACAGGGCCCGTAATGAGCTGATTTGTTTCCATCATTTGCATTGCTTCCTGCTTTGTTACAGATTGATGAGTTTCTAGTAATCCAACTTTAGCGGGTTGTTTTAAAGTGAGTGTATACGCTCCACCTTTATAGCGAATACGAAGAGCAGAGCCCGCTGTTTTTAAAGAGAACTGAGGTGTTTCAAAATAATGATTCACTTGCTCTGCAAGTGATTGAATGGAAAAGGCGTTACATAATACTTGAAATTCTTCTTCTGTGACCATATTTTTAAATTCAATTTCAATTTCTTGTGTCATGGTTTAGGCTCCTTCTTAAAAATAATTCTTTAGACATTATCGCTTTTTCACAAATTTGGTTCAATGTTTTATTTGTTTGCGTCTATGTTATGATACAATAATAGTGTGAAGTAAGACAGGAAGTTGATATGGAGGAGTTAGAGCATGCAGAATAAAATTCAAGTTAAGAGCGTAGAAGAAAGAGAAAATGCTCTTATTTTTTGTGCGGAAAATACTGAAATACAAGTGGAGGAGTTAACAGCACGTAATCACGTACTTGTAGACTCAGATCATTTATCATTTTTATATATTTTAGAAAACGAATCATCTTTCATTTATGTAAGTATTCCGCATACATGCTGGGAAGCAATGCAAGATGCAATGAAGAATGATAAAACGATGTTTGTTCGCGTAAATAATACTGAAATTGAGTTAGAGCAATTGAAGGAAGAAGTAGAATATTTAATTGAAAATATTGAAGGTAATGCAAATTATGGGGAAGAGCTTGTAACGGCTGTAGAAAAAGTATTTTTATAAGCAAATGGATTGACTTTGGTGGTGGTTGAAATGAATCGTAATTGGGAAGAATTTTTAGCGCCATATCACCAGGCGGTGGCAGAGCTAAAAGTGAAATTAAAAGGAATGCGTTCTCAGTTTACAATGTTAACAGAACACTCTCCGATTGAATTCGTAACAGGTCGAGTGAAGTCGGTTGCAAGCATTATTGATAAGGCGGAAAAGCGAAATGTACCGCTTGACCGGCTCGGAGAAGAAATGCAGGACATTGCTGGTCTTCGGATGATGTGTCAATTTGTTGATGAGATTAAGCCTGTTGTTGAATATCTTCGAAAACGGAATGACTTTGAAATTGTGGAAGAACGAGATTATGTAACGCAAAAGAAAGAAAGTGGCTATCGTTCGTATCATGTTGTAATTAGTTATCCCGTTCAAACGATTTGCGGAGAGAAAAAAGTATTAGTTGAAATTCAAATTCGCACGCTAGCAATGAATTTTTGGGCAACAATTGAGCATTCTTTAAATTACAAATATAGTGGGCGTTTTCCAGAAGATATTAAAGTACGTCTTCAGCGTGCGGCAGAAGCTGCATTTTTATTAGATGAAGAAATGTCTTCGATTCGTCTTGAAATTCAAGAAGCACAAAAGATTTTTTCGCGCAAACAAGAAGCGAAAGAGTCCGAATCATAAACTAAAGGGTGTTGGGCGATGAAATTTGCAATTATGTCAAAGGGAGATCAATCATCAAACGCACTTGCAAGTACAATGACCAATTACTTGCAGGATTTTGGATTTACAATGGATGAAGCAAAGCCGGATATTGTCATTTCTGTTGGGGGAGATGGCACGCTCTTACATGCGTTTCATCGCTATTATAACCGATTAGATGAGACTGCATTTGTCGGTGTACATACAGGGCATTTAGGATTTTATGCCGATTGGTTGCCTACAGAGGTAGAAAAACTTGTTATCGCGATTGCTAAAACGCCGTTTCAAGTAGTGGAATACCCGCTTTTAGAAGTCATTATTCGCTATGTGAATGGCGGTAAAGAATCGCAATATTTAGCAATGAATGAAGCGACAGTGAAAAGCGCAGAAGGTACATTAGTAACAGAGGTAGAAATTCGCGGGGAATATTTTGAAACATTCCGCGGGGATGGTCTTTGTATCTCTACTCCTTCGGGAAGTACAGCGTACAATAAAGCGCTAGGCGGAGCGATTATTCATCCTTCTATTGAAGCGATTCAAATTGCAGAAATGGCTTCGATTAATAATCGTGTGTTCCGTACAGTTGGTTCACCGCTCGTTTTACCGAAGCATCATACATGTGTTCTAAAACCAACTGCAGGAATGAATTTACAAATTACAGTGGATCATTTAACGATGGTGCATCAAGATGTAAAGTCAATTCAATACCGCGTTGCAAACGAGAAGGTAAGATTTGTTCGTTTTCGTCCGTTCCCATTTTGGAAACGTGTCCGCGATTCGTTTGTTGCGGGTGAGTAGAGAGGATTTATGCATTTGAGAAGATTTACATTAAAATGGTGTATGACAGAAGCAGAGAAGGGAATGCTCATCCGGGAGTTTCTAAAAGTGAAAGGGATCTCTAAAGCTGCTTTGACAGATATAAAGTTCCAAGGCGGGGCAATTGAAGTTGACGGTAAGCATGCGACAGTGCGGCACGTATTACAGACTGGGGAAGAATTACAAGTGTTCTTTCCAGTTGAGGAGAGAAGCGAAGGAATGCTTGCTGAAAATATTCCTTTACACGTCCTATATGAGGATGAATCTGTACTGGTGATGAATAAAGAGCCATACATGTCTACGATTCCGTCTAGGGAACACCCAGCAGGAAGTGTCGCCAATGCGCTACTTTATCATTATAATAAGCAGAATCTCGCAAGTACAGTGCATATCGTAACGCGACTCGACCGTGATACGTCAGGACTTATGCTGATTGCAAAAAATCGTTTCATTCACCACCTTTTATCAAAACAGCATCAGCAAAAGCAAGTGAAACGAACTTACGAAGCAATCGTTCATGGAGAATTGATAGAAGCATCAGGAACGATTGATGCGCCAATTGGAAGAAAAGATGATAGTATTATTGAACGAATTGTATGTGAAGACGGCCAAAGGGCAGTTACGCATTTTCAAGTGCTAGAGAGATTTTCTGATAAGACGCGAGTTTCATTGCAGTTAGAAACAGGAAGAACGCATCAAATTCGTGTACATATGGCATATTTAGGCCATTCGCTATTAGGAGATGACTTGTATGGAGGGAGTAAGTCGCAGATAGGGCGACAAGCGCTCCATAGTACGAGTTTAACGTTCTATCATCCTATTTTAGAAAAACAGATGACATTTCATGCGGATGTGCCGGAAGATATGAAAGAATTATTGAAATAAGCTGCCTTGAGTATTGAAGTGACCGAAAAAAGTTAGACAGGTTATTTCATTAGGTAGCTTTTGGGGCATGGGCCTGGGTATTGTACCGGGCTCATGCCCTTTCGTTTTGTCTTAATTCTTTTATGGTATGTATGATTTACTTTGTGTCCGCGATTCGTAAGTTCATCACGAATATGACGATAAACATAAAGCCCTTCAAGTTCGTTATAAATGGCTTGAATTACCCCTTTTAGTTCTCCATCTGGATCAGGACGATCGAATTTTTTATCCAATAATAATACGTGCTTCGTGGAATACATATTCACTATATATTGTTTTTATAACGAACTCTACATGGAATATTATATTCATATTAAGTTATTAGGAACACCCAATGTTGTTTCACAACTGAAAGGAATTTGAAAAAAAACTGAAACTTTTCTCATTAAAATTCAATCTTACTTAAAAAATGAAAGAAAAGTGAAATTTTCCAAAAGAAATTCTTTGTTAAAATAAAAAGCATAAATAAAAAAAGTGTTGACATATGGAGAAGAATGTACTTTTCAAGATGTAGTGGGGGAAAAAATGAGATTAGAAAAACAATTAATAAAAAAGACATATTATGAAACATTCCTAATGGAGAATGAAACAAATCCACCTCTTCAAGTACTTGGAGAAGCATATTTAAACGAACAAAAAAATGAGATTTCCGATGGATCTTATATTCGTTTTGCACAGGGTGAATTTTATTATCACCATCAAGATTTTGAAACAGCTATTTTTAAATGGGAGAAAGTCAGTAATGAATTAGCGCCATGGGCACAAAAAAATATTGCGGATGCTTATTTCGAACTTGACCAATTATCAGTTGCTGAAAATGTTTATACCTCGATTACTACTGATAACAAAATACTTATGACTGAAATTGTACTGCAATTACTGTCTCTTTACATCGAGCAAAATAATCTTGATTCAGCTTTCGGTGTTATTAAAGAAGCGGTTTCTTTAAATCCCGATTATCCAAACGTCACAACAATTGCACGTTCCTTTTATGAAGAACAGCAGGATTTTGACAGTGCAGTAGAGCTTGCTGTGAATGAGTTAATTCGAACAGAATCTTTTCCATGGTTTGAGGTTCTAAAAGAATATATCGATAAAGGATTTACTAAAAATCTTTCACCAGACTATTTTTATCAAGTATTAGCTACATTAAATAATGTAGATCAAGTACAATTTACGCAAATTGTTTCATCGCTTTGGCACAGCTATAAAAATGAACAAAATTACTTATTATGGCTTAAAACAATAAATGAATTTTTATTACATATTGAAATACATTCGTCCAATAGATGGGACGAAATTTCTGCTCTTTACGAAGAAACGTACTTTGAATTAATTCAAGGTCAATATATGCTAAGACAATTACAGGATATCATTCCTAACTTTTTAACAAATTGGTTAAAGATAGCCAATCCGTCTCATTCTGTATTTCCATCTGCAGCAGTATTGGCATGGAATGAGAGTTTCCCTTCCAAAATAGATTCAGAAAATATAAAACATGCGGCAAGCCTACTGTCATATTCTATTAATCATGTGAATGGCTTAGAGCATAGTTTACATCTTTTTGAATCTATTACACAGTGGGCACAAAAACATGATTTAGAAATGGGTCATCGATTTAGATGGTTAGTTGGTGAGCTTGCAGATTTAAGAACAAATCGCCTTTTAGTAACTGGAACTTCAGGAAATGGAAAAGCTTCATTTATTAACTCTATACTAGGAGAAAATATATTAGAAAACTCAATCTCAAATGTAGTTGTCTTTAAAAATGACGCTCATACAGAAATTAACGCGATAACAGATGCAGCAATTACAACAACTGAGAATTTCTCGGATTTCTATAACATGATGTCCATGCATCGCCAAACATATAGAGATAGAGCATGTGTTGAATTTAAATTACCATGTAGATTTTTAGGTAAAAATAAACTTACATTCGTTGTTGCACCTAGCTTTAATAGGAACAACGACACTAGAGATGAGATACTCGAATATTTGAATTCTGTAGACGAATTATTATTCGTATTGAATGCGGATTCACCTTTTACTGATAAAGAACGTGACATTCTATTAAGTATCCAAGAACATATACCAAATCTACAAATTCATTTCTTATTAAATAAAATCGATAACATTTATAGTGAAGTAGAAGTGAATAGAGTTATACATGATACGCAAGCGAGAATAAACGCATATTTTCCGTATGCGAGAGTTTTCCCTTACTCTTCGTTATATACAAACAGTCAACAACTAAATGATTTAACTGAGTTTATTCATTTTAACTTTAACCATAAAAACATCGATGCAGAACGTACTGAAAAGCTATTGTTTTTCATTCGAAAAACAATTACATATCTTTTGGATAAACGCGTCGAGATGGAAAATGATCTAGTGGATTCTATTAATTGGAATGAAGATATGTTAGTTAAACTAAATGGTTGTATTAATAACCTTACTGCTTTTGAGAAGGAAAAAATTCATTTAATTACAGAATCATATCGTACAATGAAAAACGAAATTACGAATGATCTTACAGAACATATTCCGAAACTATTGCAGAGTTGTTCTGATTTAATTAGTGAAGAAAGCGATTTTGGGCACATTGATATTGAACTAAATACAGCGATGAACGAAAGAGTTCAAAAATATCTAGAACAAACTGTGTTACCTAATCTTGCTCGCTCTATGCAAAATTGGATTGAAACTTCTAATAACGAGTTCCTTCAAAGTCAATCGTACTTAGAAGAAATCAGTGAAGGACTTAATTCTTTATGTGGAGAAAATCGAATACAGTTAGAATGTGACTTTAAAGTGCTTGATGACTGGCGCAGAGATACTGATAGAATGACAACTAGAATACAAATGGAAGAAGTAAATATCTTACGCCGATTTACACCAGCACAATTTTTACTGAAAAGTGCCGGTAAATTATTTGGAGTTCTTCCTAAAAATAAAGCTATGCTATATAACAAATACAAACAGTATTTAGAAAATGAAGATTATACAGATGTAACGGCTTCTATTATGAACAAATTTTTCTTGCAATTTGAGCTGTTTGAAAACGCACTAGAGCGGGATATTAATATATTCTTTAGAAATCCATTTGGCTCGTTGAAACAAGCTGTAGAAAACACTCATTTAGAAATACAAGAAAAACAAGATACACTGCATAAAATGAAATCAAATCCTGAAGTTTATCATGATTCTATAACGCTCTTTGAATTGAGATTACGTCAATGTGAAGTAATCTTAAATATAGGTGAGGATAATTCCTATACAGATTTAACTTTAGAAACAAGCATAGAATAAACGTAAAGTAACTCCAAAATCTACAATTAAAGTTGATTTTGGAGTTGTTTTTTGTTTCCTTTTCTTTTTTTGGCATTCTGCATTTAGACGGTAAATCCTTTAAACGCGGCAAGACTTTATTATGTAATTGCACGGAATTTTTCTGATACAAACGGCATCGAAGAAGGAACTGAAACAGTTTCCATCTCTGGATAACGCAGTCCTGTTAATTTCCCGCCAAATACAGCACCTGTATCAATATTTACCGTATGATTTACAAAACGGGGTTCTGCGACAGGTGTATGTCCATATACAATCCACGCTTCCCCTTCATAATGCTTCGCCCAATCACGGCGGACAGGTGAACCATCGGGATGTTTTTCTCCTGTAATGTCACCGTATAATACGAAAGTTTGGACTTTCTTATCAGTCCTTCCAATATAATCTTGGCGAATACCAGCGTGACAGACAATGAGTTTACCGTTATCTAATACATGGTAGAGAGGAGATTGTTCATATAAATCAATAAACTTTTTCTGCACTATTTTTTGCTCACGAGTAGGTAATGCTTCATATTCAGCGACAGTTGTTTCTAAACCATGTGATACTTGTACTTTACGTCCAATAAAATAACGATACAGTTTGTTGCAATGATTCCCAGGAGCATAATAGGCTTCTTTTTTATTCATAACAAGCTCCCACACAATTTCAATCATGCGAAGGGATGCCGGGCCACGGTCAGTAATATCTCCGACAAAAGCAAGCTGTCTCTTCTCTGGATGGACAGGAAGACCGCTATCCCAGTTATAACCGAGCTGCGCTGTTAATGATTGAAACTCTTCTAAACAGCCGTGGATATCTCCGATAATGTCGTACTTCATATTGTAACCCCCATTTCGAGTTTTTCTTAGTATACCTAAAGTGGATATAGAAAAAACCATATCCAAGTGGATATGGTTAGTCAAACATAAATGTTTTCGTTCGCGATCGTACGTTCAGTATGAAGCCAATCGCAATCATATATGTTAGTAAGGAACTACCTCCATAACTCATAAGAGGAAGCGTAATCCCTGTAATCGGAAGTAATCCAATCGTCATCCCGATATTTTGGAATACTTGGAATGTAAACATCCCAATTGTTCCTGCACATAAATAGCTACCGAATGGATCATTACTTTCTAAAGCAATATGAATCATTCGATAAATAAGAAGGAAGAAAAGTGAAATAACAACACTTGCTCCTAAAAATCCGAATTGCTCGGCAATGTTTGTAAAAATAAAATCGGTATGCGGTTCCGGGAAATATACTTGACCATTTTCCCAACCCTTACCATGCAATTCACCTGATCCAGTTGCTAAAACAGATTGCCTCAACTGATATCCTTGTGTTTCGTATTCATATGGTGCTAGCCAGCCGTAAAAACGATCTAATTGATATTCTTTTAAAATATGTTCTTTAAAGAATGCTGTATGTTCAAAATAAATATACGTTAGCGTAGAAGCAGCTGCTACTACGATTCCAGCTAAGCCGAAAATAAAGCGCCAGCGTACACCTGAAACTAAAATCATTGCTGCAATCATTGCTGAAATAACCATTGTATTTCCTAAATCAGGTTCTTTCGCAATTAAAAGTAGCGGCGGTAAACTTGCGCCGAATATTTTCCCAAGTAAAATTAAATCCTCGCGTGGAGAGCGAAACGGATATTTTTCATTATGATTGACGATAATGCGGCCAATAACAATGATTAAAAATAATTTCATAATCTCGGAAGGCTGGAAGTTACCAAGACCTGGCACACTGTACCAAGCAGTAGCACCTTTAATTGTTACAGCTCCAGGGATTTTTAATTCAAGTCCAATAAGTAAAATCATCGCAAATCCATACAAATACCAAGCAATTTGCTTATATCGGTCAAAATCAATAACCATAATTGCAACAACTGCGATGGACCCAATGACATACCATTGAATTTGTTTTGCTACAAAGTTTACTTTTTGTAAGGCTGGTGGTAAAGATGGTTGAGCACTTGCAATGGCAAAACAACTAACAATTGCAATTGCGAGTACAATCAGGATCAATATGTAATCTATTCGATATTGGGAATTCTTGTCTTTCACCGTACGTAGTCCTTTCTATTACTCTTTGTGAAATGAAAAAAAGACGCTATTACCATATTAGCGGATTTTGAGTGGTTTGCAAATATGTTGTTTTGATTTTGATTGTGAGATGTTAGATTATATAAACATAAATAGAGATAAAACCTTTCTTTTTTAGATGGGAGAGAGGATCCGCCCGTGGATAGAAGCGGTCAGTGCCTATTTTAGCCCCATGCCATGTTTAAAATAAAGGAAGAAAATGAGTGCGGTTCCCCTTTTATCTTTCATATTCGCAATCTATATAGCAAGTACATGTAACATAAGAAAGATTGAAATTATATCATTGCAGGAAAGTGAAAGAGCAAAAGAGAAGTAAAGAACCAGTCATACTAATAATTTTGTTTTGCCTTATTTTGAATTTGTGATATGATATAAATATATTACCAGGTACTAATAACTGATGGTTATTTAATGAATTTAGGGGGATAAATAAATGAATCTTCTCAACTTAAAAGGAAAAAACATTATTGTAATGGGAGTTGCGAACCAACGAAGCATCGCTTGGGGAATTGCTCGTTCACTACATGAGGCAGGAGCAAATTTAATTTTTACATATGCAGGTGAGCGTCTAGAAAAGAACGTACGTGACCTAGCAGAATCATTAGAAGGACAACAATCACTTGTTTTACCATGTGATGTAACAAACGATGAAGATATTGCACGTTGCTTCCAATCGATTAAAGAAGAAGTTGGAGTTGTTCACGGATTAGCACACTGCATCGCATTTGCAAATCGTGATGACTTAAAAGGTGAATTCGTTGATACATCTCGCGACGGCTTCTTACTTGCACAAAACATTAGCTCATTCTCATTAACAGCAGTTGCAAGAGCGGCGAAGCCATTAATGACAGAAGGCGGCAGCATCGTTACATTAACATACCTTGGCGGAGAGCGCGTAGTATCAAACTACAACGTAATGGGTGTTGCAAAAGCATCACTAGACGCGAGTGTAAGATACTTAGCAAACGATCTAGGACAACACAACATTCGCGTAAACTCTGTATCAGCAGGTCCAATCCGTACGCTATCAGCAAAAGGTGTTGGCGACTTCAACAGCATCTTAAAACAAATCGAAGAACGCGCACCACTTCGTCGTAACGTAACACAAGAAGAAGTAGGTAACACAGCGTTATTCTTATTCAGTGATCTAGCAACTGGAGTTACTGGTGAGAACATTCATGTGGATTCTGGGTATCATATTTTAGGGTAATGAAGAATTAGAGTTGAAATTAGATGTAATATTTTAGGTGGAAATGCACCACACATGTTCATCAAACTAAGATAAGCTTATATCCATATAACATAAAGAAAAAACGCTATCCTTTTTGCNNGCAAAAAGGATAGCGTTTTTCTATTATGCTTCAGATGGGAGAGCAAGTGTTGAGGAAGTAATAAAAAGGATTACTTAAATTTGATAATTGTATATACGTATGAAAAATATAAAATGTCTAAGTAAACCGAACCGGATGTAGGTGATTTGCTCAAGATGACGGAAATAAACTTTAGTAATCATTCATCTTATTGTAGCGGTTACTTGAAACGAAAGGCATAATCTTGTCTTATTATTTTATGTGAAAATAAATGGTGGAATATTTTTGTTTGCGAAAATATATATTTATAAATTATTGAAGAAAACGAGTTGAAATGATAAGATGAAAAATTTAAATCAAGGAGGGAGAGCGGTGTCGAAGAGTGCTGGTGCTCCAAAAAAGAAAGGCGTTTTATTTGTGATGAATCCTATAGGTGGAGGAGTGGAACATTATCAAAATATGTATATTGAACAGAATCGGCATAAGTATAGAATTTATAAGATGACGTTTAGAGCTGGAATGTTTTGTATAGAAGATATGAATCAGGAACACCCCCTGTACTATGATTTAGAGTTTCATAATTATGATGAAACGAGTTTTCGATCGCTACTCAAGTCAATGGATATTGAACTAATTTATATCAATCATCTCATTAAGTTCCCTATATTTAAGTTTATAAACCTTATTCAATATTCTGGGATTGAGTATATTTATTTTATACACGATTTTTTTTGTGTATGTCCTCTAGTTAACTTGATTAAAAGAAATGGCCCTTACTGCAATAATGAAACAGATGTGAATATATGTAAGGCATGTTTAGATGGAGGGAGAGAAACAGATATTCAAGCTTGGAGAAAAAATTTCGAGTTTTTTTTATCAAATGCCCAGAAGGTAATCGCTCCAAGCAACAGTGCAAAAGAAATTATAAAAAAACATTTTCCTGACATTATTATAGATGTACAGGAACATCCTTTATCTCCTAATATTTACTATACATATACCTCTGAATTTGTAAATGAAAAACAGCTTAATGTTGCCTTCGTGGGAAATATATACAAAAATAAAGGATCACACATTTTATATAAACTTAAAATGGAAATTGAAAGAAGGAAGCTACCTTTTTGTATAAAAGTAATTGGGTTAACAGATAGGCACAAAAGAAGATTTGTCAGTCCAAGCGGACATTTTGTTGTAACAGGACCATACGATAATAGGGAATTTTCTAATCTTTTGGCAACACATAAAATAGCTATCGTTATAACTTCTTCGATATGTCCAGAGACATTTTCTTATACAACTAATGAGGCTATGTTTTCAGGGTATCCTGTCATTGCATTTGATATGGGAGCGCCAGCGGAGCTAATCAAAAAATATAACGGGGGATGGATTTTGAAAGAAGTGAGTGGTAGGAGTGTCTTACAATTGTTACAAAAGCTCTTAGTAAATCGCAGTGAGATTTTAGAAAAAGCGGGTAATCTATCAGTAGTCTGTCAAAATAAAGGGATTTTCTAATCTTTTCAAAAGATGCATTAAGATATTATGGTGTTTTGTAACTCGAATTCAAAAATGATAATTGTGTATGTAGAAGAGTCGCATTAAATCGTGCTATCTTTTGATAAAGATGTTTTTAGATGCTTTTTTAATCATATTAAGTGAAGGGGGCTGTTTTACAGGAAATAACAATAGCCCCCACAGGAAATATTTCATAGGTAAAAAAGAACGATGAAATTTATGCGAGAATTTGATTTACAGAGATAGGAAGTTTACTTTATGTTTTTAAGAGGCTTTTCGTTAAAGCAAATCCCAACTTACAGGTGTCCCCTTAGCAACATCTTTTTTCACTTTTTTTCCTAGTAAAATAGGGAGGTATTTTGGTGCTAAACCATAACCAGGTCGAATAGCTTTTATATTTTCTGTTGTTAAAAGATCCCCAGCTTTCATATCTTGTGCCACATATAGAGAACGTCGAAACTTTAATGAGCTTTTTTCCATATCAGTCGGTCCGTAATAAATCTTCCCTAGTGACTTCCATGCCCTTTCTGTTTCAATAACAAGAGAATTTAGTTCATCTGCTTCCATGGAAAACGCCGAGTCTACTCCTCCATCAGCTCTAGATAAAGTGAAATGCTTTTCGATTACAGTTGCACCCATTGCAACACTTGCGATTGCAGCTCCCACCCCTAATGTGTGATCTGATAAACCTACTTCACATTGAAATAATTCTCTCATATGGGGGATTGTATGAATATTAGTGTTTTCTGGAGAAGCAGGGTAAGTACTTGTACATTTCAATAAAATAAGATCTTTACAGCCCGCTGATCTAGCAGCGGTGACAGTCTCATCTAATTCTGAAATTGTAGCCATACCTGTTGAGATAATAAGAGGTTTTCCGGTAGAGGCAGCTTTGCGGATTAAAGGAATATCAGTATTTTCAAAAGAAGCAATTTTATAACAAGGGACATTGAGAGATTCTAGAAAATCAACTGCTGTTTCATCAAATGGGGTGCTGAATGGGATGATACCTAATTCTGTACATTTATCAAAGAGTGGTTTGTGCCATTCCCATGGTGTGTAAGCTTGTTGGTATAGTTTATAAAGTGTGTTTCCTTTCCATAAGCTGTTTGTATCTTCTATTTTAAAATCTTTGTTATCTATATCAAGTGTCATAGTATCGGCTGTGTAAGTTTGAATTTTTAGAGCATGTGCGCCAGCTCTTGCTGCAGCTTCAACTATTTGCAATGCACGTTCTAATGACTGGTTATGGTTTCCGGACATTTCAGCAATGATAAATGGTTGGTGGTGGCGACTGATTTTTCTTCCATTAATTTCAATTTCATTCATTTTATCTTCTCCTTTTTAACCATTCATTTTTGCTTTACCGATTATATCTTTTACTGACGTATTCCATCCATTAGTAAGTAAATGCAAATATATTTTTTTATCTTTTAATCTATGATAACTACCGCCAGAAGGTTGCGGTTTCCTCATAACTTTTCCACAATAAATGAATTTCCAATTTTCAATGAAAAGTCGTTCTATTTCTTGGCATAGTCTATCGTAGGAGGTTTTTAATGTATCATTTTCTTTGTAGGGAACTTCCGATTGAGCGATAATATCTCCAGTATCTAACCCGTCATTCACATAATGAATTGTAACCCCTTTAGGTGTATCTTCAAGGAAACTCCATAAATTTGGATCAGCTCCCTTATTCCAAGGAAGATAAGAGATATGCAAATTAATAATTTTGTTATTAAATTTCTCAATAATAGAAGGAGGAATCATATATCTGTATCCATAGCTGACGATAAAGTCAATATTAATAAGAATAGGTGAGTGAATGTCTATTCTATTTTCATAGAAAACAACACTATTTCCAGATGATTTAAGAAAACTGTACAAATTATTACATTTAGATCCTAATAATAGAATGTTCATAATATCTTCCTTAACATTTAATATTGTAAAATCTTTGATACTACACGTGTTTTTCCAAAAGCGTCTACAATCTCCAATGCTTTTCGAGAAGATTCCTCTAAATCAAAGTTTTCGCTCCTAACAATCTCAAGGGCATTACAAATATCCTTCTCGTAAATTTCTTCTGATTTTCCAATGTAAAAATCAATCCCTAAATCTCCTACTGCTTTACATATTTCAACTTGATTATGCGCTACTGAAATTAATAGTGCGGGTAATCCTAAACAATATCTTTCCCAAGTGGTTGAACCTCCAGCACATATGGCTAAATCCGCTTCATTCATTAATCTAGACATATAATCAATATTATGATGAAAGACCATATTTGGATGCTTTTTGCATAAATTTTGGATGGAATTTTTTTGAGGATTTGATCGACCGATAACTACATGAATAAGAAGCTGCGTATATTCTATTGCTTCTAGAGTTTTGATTACTTTGGAAGTTTCATTAGTGGGATCACTTCCACCAAAAAATATGAGTATTGTTTTAAGGGGATTTGTTCTTTTTCTTACATTTTTTTGTGCTTTTAAAAATTCCGATCTTAGCAATGCATATTTGGGGCCTAATAATTTTATACAATTTATAGGGATTAATTCTTCGTATCTTTGATCTATGTTTGCATAATAATTTTGATCTAGCAGTAGATCACATATATGTAACCTATCTGCTAAATCATCTATAACCATTATATAGTGGGCGAACTCCTTTAACTTTTCTTCCCACTTTTTATCTAAAGCATAATGATCTACAATGAGCCAATCAGCAAAGCGAATGCTTTTACGTATCATTTCTATTGTTTGTTGAGCATCAATTTCCCAGCTCGTTTGAAGCCATTGAGCATGTGTAGTATTACAATTATTTCTTACTAACTTCATTTTGGGTAACATATATACTGTGTGTCCCTGAGATTTTATAAAGTTACACATATGACCGTCTAATTCCCTAGATATAAAGGAGATCTGATGTCCTTGATTTTTTAACTCTTCTGCTAAGGTTAAACATCGCATAACATGCCCTGTTCCAATCTCTATAGAAGCGTCAACACGAATGAGTATGTTCATGTAAACTATATCCCTAATTTTTTTTGTTCTATATGGCTATTAATATAAAACAGGTCTGGTTCTTGTTTTAATAAATTTAAAATATCAATGAAAGAAAATTGGGGATTAACTGGATATAGTTTTGTAATAATTTTTTTTATAAAGATAAAGTCTTCTTTCGTATCTACAGTCCATCGATGTTTACTTTCATCTAAGTGATTCTGAACATTGAACAGTTTAAACGTTTTAGGGGTGTTATATATATATGCAGTCACATGCTCGCGATAGGATGGCTGATTTGCTTCTTCATATGTTTGTTTTAAAATTCGGTAGGGCATAACTTCTGTATCTAAACCTCTTGGATAAGTACGGATTAATGTGTTAGATACATAATCATATTTATTTTGATGTTCTAAATAGCAATTAACTATCTTATCAATAATATCAGGATCAATAACGGGACAATCTGAAGTTAATCGAACTACAACATCTACAGAAAATTGTGTTGCAGCTTCATAATAACGTGATAATACATCATCTGCTGATCCACGATAATAAGGAACAGAAAGTTGTTCGCAAAGCTCAATGATTGGATTATCATTTTGATTTGTAGTAGTCGCTACAATAATTTGGTTAATTGTTTTTGCCCTTTTTACTCGTTCAATTTGATATTCTAATAGTGTTTTATCAAGAACTTTCTTCATTATCTTCCCCGGAAGTCTAGTTGAGCCCATTCGAGCTTGAATAATAGCGGCAACTTTCATTTCATCACCTTTTTATTCACTTATTTTTTATAGAAATTGATTACCTTTTTAACTGCTTGAATGACATCATTAGCGTCTTGTTCACTCATTTCTGAAAATAATGGTAGAGTAATGATACTTTCATATAATTTTTCAGCATTAGGACAAATACCTTTTTGATAACCTAATTTTTGATAGTAGGGTTGTAAATGAATTGGAATGTAGTGAACATTGACACCAATATTTTCTTGCTGTAACGCTTGAAAGATTTCTTTCCGATCAACTTTTAGCATTGGTAAATTTAACTGAATGATATACAAATGCCAACTTGAATCAACATGATCTAATTGTTTTGGAAGAATAACTTCAGGTAAATCTTTTAGTGCCATATTATACATTGATACATATTGTTTTCTTTTAGCAATAAAAGAATCTAATTTTTGCAGTTGTGATAATCCAAGAGCAGCTTGAATATCTGTCATCCGATAATTATAGCCAAGAAATTGCATTTCATAGTACCAAGGTCCATGATTTTCAGTTAGGTTATTAGGGTTACGGGTGATTCCATGGGTTCTAAACTGAAGAAGTTTTTGATAGTAGTCTTCATTATTTGTTGTAATGATTCCTCCCTCGCCTGTTGTAATATGTTTGACGGGGTGAAAACTGAACATGGTCATATCACTAATTGAACCAATTTTTTTCTTTTTGTAAGTAGAGCCTAATGCATGAGCTGCATCTTCGATTACTGTTAGGTTATATTCTTGGGCAATTTTTGAAATTTTTTCAAGTTCAACTGGCTGTCCAGTAAAATGTACAGGTATAATTGCTTTTGTTTTATTTGTAATCTTATCTTTTATTAAATTAGGATCAATATTGTAAGTGTCGGATTTTATATCCGTAAATACCGGAACTCCACCTTGGTAAAGGACACAGTTAGAACTGGCAGCGAACGTCATTGATGTCGTGATGACTTCATCATCATGGGATATCCCCGCTGCAAAACAGGCGCCATGTAGGGCGGCTGTTCCACTTGAAAATGCTACGGCGTATTTCGCACCTACATATGCTGCCACTTGATTTTCAAATTGTTTTATTGTTGGACCGGTTGTAATAAAATCACTTTTTAAAACGTTGATTACGGCTTGAATATCATCTTCATCAATGGATTGCTTGCCGTATGGCAAATAATGATTCCGTACGGGTTTTCCTCCATGAATTGCTAAACAATACTTCATGATCCTTAATACTCCCTTATATGTTGTTTTGACTTATTTAGACTGTTTTTTTATCTTATTCACTAATTAACCGTTTTAACTCTTCTTTTGTTAACCAATGTTCATTTTTGTCGCTTGTATAACTAAAACCTGCTGGAAGCGGTTTGCCTTCACTTATATACGCTTTATCCCACCAATTAAATTCTGGTTGAATGATATAATAATCTTCAAATTCTAAAGTATGACGGGCATCATCTTCAGTTATCATAGCCTCATGAAGCTTCTCTCCTGGACGGATGCCTATAAACTCAATTTTACATTTAGGTGCAATTACTTTTGCCAAGTCTGTTACTTTCATGCTGGGGATTTTAGGGACAAAAATTTCCCCGCCCTTCATTCGCTGAAGGTTATCAAGAACAAATTGTACTCCCTGATCAAGTGTTATCCAAAATCGTGTCATACGTTCATCCGTTATAGGGATTTTTCCGGTTTTTTTTATGCTTTTAAAAAATGGTACTACACTGCCTCTGCTGCCTACTACATTTCCGTATCGTACCACTGCAAATCTGGTGTCCTTTTTCCCTGCATAAGCATTTGCTGCAACAAAAAGTTTATCTGATGCTAATTTCGTTGCACCGTATAAGTTAATTGGAGAGGCAGCTTTATCTGTGCTCAAAGCAATGACACGTTTCACACCACAATCCATGGCAGCTTCAATTACATTCTGAGCGCCATAGATATTTGTTTTAATTGCTTCAAACGGATTGTACTCACATGCACCGACATGCTTCAAAGCAGCTGCATGAACTACAATATCCACCCCAGCAAAAGCACGGTATAAACGAGCTTTATCACGTACATCCCCAATAAAAAAACGAATACGCGAATCTGTATACTCTTGAGCCATTTCGTATTGTTTCAATTCATCACGACTAAAAACAATAATCTTGTTTACACCAAGTTCTAGGGCTTTTTTTATAAATCTCTTTCCGAAAGAGCCTGTTCCACCTGTAACTAAAATTGTTTTTCCTGTTAAATCCATTTTTTTCACAGCCTTTTTTATTGAATCCATTTTCACTATCTATTACTATGAATATTTTGGGAAAACGTTTGGGTATCATCTCTACATTTCCTTATAATTTTCCCGAAATGGTGAATAAGCCTAGATTGAAGTCTACTTTTAACTGTTTTGTAATTTGTTTCTTGGTTCAGGAAATGATAAATATGTTAAATAATTTTTTATATTATTGAGAGGCTAGAGATCAAAATCTTCGTTTTTAGATATAAGAGGTATCTTCAGGTTTTCTAATCAAAAAGTGTTACCTGTTCATAAGCTGTTCAAGCTCAGAGAGGGATTATGTATTTAATATAGAGATAATGCACCATCTTTTTTCAAGCTAGACTATGTAACTATACAAAAAGACAAACAAAACATAGCATAGTAAAAGTAAAAGCCTAAATCTGCTTTCTATTGTTCGATCGCATAGTTTATACCACTAATTAGTAATTAATAAAAACATCGATCGTGTACAACTAGTTGATTAAAGAACTTAAATAATAGAAATGTATCTTTAGTAATAAAAACACGTAATTCAAAGAACTTTGAAATAGATGTTGAATGGTGCAATTAATTAATAAAAAAATATATATTTTTTAATTTTAATAGTTATTTTTGGGTTTTTTGAATTATATAAGCGAGGGTGAACAATGTGTTTCAAGGGTTTTTAAATTTTAACGGGCAAGAAATAGTAATGACCAAGGACTTGTTTAGAAATATTAAAAATGATTTTACCTATGAATTTTGGATAAATCCTCAAAAGGAAATTCAATTAAATGAGGAATCGGATCAGGGAAAACATGGAATTTTTGGTCAAAGATATATTATTGGTCCAGGGCATCCTGTAATTGAACGAAAAGATGAATCGGGTGCCGGAGTATCGGTTGGAACGAATGGTATAACGGTATATGAACACAGTTTTAATTATTTACCACCTCTACTCACATATGAAATAAAAATAGATGATTGGACTCATATAGCTATTGTTTATGAAAATAAAACTCCAAATTTATATGTGAATGGAAGTTTTGTAAAAAGAGGATTAAAAAGTACTAAGACTAATGTCTTTGCCTCAGGAAGTATTGGAGGATGTGGAGCATACGGATATTTTGAAGGGGAAATGAATAGTTTGAGGATTTGGGGTTATTCAAGAAACGAAAAAGAGATTAAGCTCCATATGGATAAATGTCTAAATGGTGACGAACAAGGATTGATTTTAAATTGGAACTACGAAAAGCCAACATATATCCAATCTATTTCGAATACAAATGAGGAAGCTGATAAACCATCTTTTTTAAATGATTCTATTCTTAATCAATTTAGTTTAGAAACATTAAATGAATCCAATTATATTGAATATAATAATGAATTACTTGAAGATACTGAAGTGGATGTGATTATACCAATATATAATGGCTACGAATTTACAAAGAGATGTATAGAAAGTATATACAATAATATAGACATTCGTTGTAATTTATTTTTGATTAATGATGCTAGTACAGATCAACGGATATATCGTTTTTTGGAAAGCTTGAAATCTAACAAATTACCTCAAAGCTTAAAAAAATTAGTGGTTATACACAATGATAAAAACTTAGGATATGTACAAAGTATTAATAAAGGCTTACTTTTAACAACGAATCACCCCATCTTATTAAATAGCGATACAGAAATTCCACCTCATTGTTTTCGGCGCTTAATCAACCCTATTTTAGTAAATGATAAAATTTCATCCGTTACTCCTTTCTCAAATAGTGCTACGATTTGTTCCTATCCTAATTTTGTTCAAGATAATGAATTGCCCTACAATATGACTGCAAATGAAGTCGATGCTTATTTTTCAAAATATGTCATTAACAAAGGGATAGTAATCCCAACAGGTGTAGGCTTCTGTATGGCATTAAATAGAAATATTATTCATGATATCGGAATCTTTGATGACGAGGTTTTTGGAAAGGGGTATGGCGAGGAAAATGATTGGTGTATGGGAGCACGTCATAAAGGATATCAAAATATATTGATTCCAAATGTGTTTGTTTATCATAAACATGGTGTAAGTTTTAATCAAATAGATGGAAGTAAACAAGAGTTAATGTCAAGTAATTTAAAAAAACTACTTAACCGATACCCAGATTATAATAAAATCATACAAGACTTTATAAGGCTGGATCCAATAAAAAATATAAGAGAATTCATGAAAAGTATAATGGTTGCCGATAAATATTCTTATAGAAAGGGCAGATTATTTATCGATCATGGCTTAGGTGGCGGTGCCTCAATCTATCAAACTAACTATATAAAAACATTAGAAGATGATGAGAGAATATACACGTTAACACCTGGGACAGATTATGTGATTTTAACTGATCATAATCATTCCGAACCAATAAATTATAATCTTGAAATAAGTAAACTAACTGAAATGAACTTTAAAAAATTATTAAGTGCCCTAAACATTGATTTGATTTTTATTAATCATTTATTTAAGTATCCCATTGAAAAAATGTTTCGTTTAATAAAACACTCACTTGTGGATTATTATTTTTATATTCATGATTTTTATTGTGTTTGCCCAAGCTATAATTTAATAAATCATCAAAAGAAGTATTGTAATGCTGAAACAAATGTAGATATCTGTCAGGGATGTATTGCAAAAATATTTCCGAAAGAAGCTATTCATATTGAAGGTTGGAGAGAAGCGTTTCATTCTTTTTTAATGGGTGCGAAAAAGGTAATTACCCCTAGTCATAACACGAAAGATATTATTCTAAAATACTATAAAGATATTGAGATTGAAGTAAGAGAGCATGTTATTAATCCAAAAATATCATATTCCTTTAAGGAGGAGTTTTTAAATAAAAAAGTTTTGAATATTGCTTTTATGGGAGCCATTGATTATCCGAAAGGATCAAGTATTATATATGAGCTAAAGGATTTAATTGTTAAAGAAAATTTACCAATAAATATAAAAGTGATTGGTATAACAAATATTCATTTTAATCCACACAAAAGTGCTGAAGGAAAGTTTGAAGTCACAGGAAGATATCAAGTGGATAATTTATCTGATATATTAGCTCAAAATGAAATAGCATTGGTTATTAATCCGTCCATTTGCCCTGAAACATATTCCTATACAACAAGTGAAGCAATGTTATCGGGATACCCCATTATTACATTTAATCTAGGCGCCCCTGCTGAACGAGTAGAAAAATATCAGTGTGGATGGATTCTTGACAACATGAATAGTAATGAAATATTAAATTTATTAAAAAACTTATTAAAAAATAGAGAACAAATCCACGAAAAAGCAAAGAAATTAAGAGATTTGCGGGAAGGAAATGAATTTTAGGATAAGATCCACATATCTAATAGATTTGTATTGAAAATAGGAATTTTTTATGTAATAAATGCCATTATTGTCTTTGTGCTGTCTTTTATAAGAAAGAATATAATAAATGATACTGAAGACAAGGTTATTTTCGATTGAAAAAATAAGAAGGGGTGATGATTATGTCACAAAAGTTTCTCTACTTACCAATTGAATCAAAAACAAGGGAATTAGACGCAAAATTACTCTTAACCTATTATGCAATTAAAGAAAATTATCGAATTATTCTGGGAACGCACACGCCTATTCTCTCTCACTTGGAGTTATTACCTAAGGGCATCATTTGTTCAAAGGGAACTCCTTACGGTGATGCAAGGAAAGAATATATGACTCGTGCATACAAACTAGGCTATTCTATTGTTGAATTGGATGAAGAAGAAGGATTATTCCTTAATAGTAATAATTATAGTCGTCTTGGAAAAGATGATACGTATGTTAAAATACTTGAGCATGTATATTGCTGGGGAGATGCTCATAAAGAAATAGTTACAAATACTTTTCCTAAATTTAAGGGGAAATTTCATTTAACTGGTCATCCACGGTTCGATTTACTCAAGAAAAAGTTCCGGGGGTTATATAATGATGAAGTGAAAATGATTGAACAGCGGTTTGGAGACTTTATTTTAGTAAATACAAGATTTACGCAATATAATCACTTTATAAGAGGGTTCAATCCTAACGAACATTATATAAAGAAGGTATACGAACATTTTATCCAATTAATTAAAGAATTAAGTGAGAAATATCCGAATCTCAATATTGTTGTTCGTCCTCATATTCATGAAAATGTAGATAGTTATCGAAAAGAATTGTCGGATTATAAAAATGTGTTTGTTGCCCATGATGGTAATGTGGTTATGTGGATTTTGGCCTCAAAAGTCGTGATACACAATCGTTGTACGACAGGCATTGAAGCTTTGTTACTTGATAAACCAGTCATTGCTTATATGCCAATTAATTATGAAAAAGAGAAAAAATATTTACCTAATGCAGTTACCTATAAATCAGTGAATAGTAGTGAAGTATTCAACTTAGTCGACTTCTGTTTATCTAAAGGGGAAATAGGTGAAGGGAAAAAAAGTCTATCAAAAAATTATTATGGGTCCATGGATGTAGAAAATTATGCTTATCAAAACATTATCCGTTTATTAGATACAATCAGTTTCACGGGTGAAAGTTCCATTGAGGAATCTTCAGTAAGAGCGCTCTCTACAATAAAAGGGGATCATACGTTGACTTCAGAGGAAGAAATAAAAAGTTTCTTTGAAAAATTGGATTTAATAGAAATGAATAAAAATGAAGTGAGTGTTCGAACATTAGCTCCTGATTTATTTGAAATAATATCTAATAACAGTTGAGTCCTTTTTCTATGGGGCTTAACGTAACTTCCTTAGTTAGATAAAAATCCTTGGTAACAAGGGTTTTTATTATTTCATAGAATGAAGAATCAAAGTTTCTAAAGCGTGTTTTTGTATAATAAATTAATTATAGCATTTAGTTTTGAAACCGTTGTTAGAAAGAAATTTACGATTGTTAATTCAATGAGCCATTTTTAAAGGCATCTTAGTAGCCGGAGATTTTCGAGAAAATAATAAGGGGATTTTATTCATTGGGTATCATGCGCTTAGCAAGAAAAGTATTTATGCAAAGATGAAGAATAAAAATGGGTCATAAGGAATGGTATTAATACTGCAAAGAAATTTTATTAGTACAATGGGGGGATGTGGGAGATGACCTTTAGATACTTCAGAAATATGAATATTACTCTATTTTTACTTAAAACATTGGGGTACGTTTCAGATTGTTAGAGAAAAAGGGAGTAATTTTATGAAAGGGATTATTTTAGCTGGAGGTACAGGATTGAGATTATATCCTATCACTAGAGTGACCAATAAACATTTGCTACCTGTTGGACGTTATCCAATGATTTATCATTCAGTTTGTAAGCTAAAAGAATGTGAAGGTTGTATCTAAGTTTTTTGGTACATTTTTTATATGCTTGAAATCGTTTCGTTTATATATTCCTAGAAAGATAGGTTAATGAAATGCTTTATAAAAAGAAAAATCATCGATAATATGACCGATGATTTTTCTTTTTTATAATGTGGAAAGTAAGATTTGTCTCCAATAAGTTTTGGTTTAAACACAGATTGTTTAGAGTGTAATGAATGGATATTAGATATTATTTTTTTTGATGAGTTATATTCGTTGTAGAACATGATTTTTATGATTGAATAATCTTCATCATTTCTTTTATTCTTTGGCGAAATGTATGCTGTCCTATAACTGTTTTTTGAGCTTTTTGAGCAATAATCTCCTTCTTTTTTTTATCATTCATATAGGTAATCACTTTACATAGGCAATCTTCATAACCCTGATAAGATATCATTTCTTCTTCAGTAAAGAAAGAACGAAGATTAGGTTTTTCCTCTATTAATTGAAAAGCTCCACATGCTGCAATATCAAACGTTCGATTATTAATGCTTTCGTTCATAACCTTGGACGTATTCTGATTATATAAGAAATTGTTACTTCGATGAGGGTTTAATACAATGCTAGCTCCGCTATAAAAATAAGAAACCTTTTCTGGATTCATCCATGTATCTTCAATCATAACCCTTGCATTGTTTCTCCAGACCTTTTGTAGTCTATTACGCCATCCTTTTCCAATTAGTGTTAGGGCATAATTTGTATTCTTTAGAAGGAAATGAATAAGGTTTACCCTTGTCTGATATGGATATCCTACAAGAAGCAAGTCACTTTTATATACATGCTCTACTGAGCGCGGTTTAAAAATGGAATGATTCGTACCTAACGGTAAATAGTGGGCATTCTGATGAACGAGTTGGTACTGTTTTAAAGCTCCAGTATCGATGGTAAAGATATAGTCGAACCTATCAATGATTTGATAAGTCTTATCAAAATAATAAGGGTCTTCAGTCATCCAACAAGCCAATTGAATACCGTTCTCTTTAAAATACTGGATAGCTTGTATAGAGAGATTGTCTCCTAATATTGTTAGGACTACTTGTGGCTGAAACGTGGTAACAATTGACCTTATATTTTCTATTGGCTCTGATGGATGAAAGCAGGTCCATTTATATCCGTTATCACTAAGCGCAGTTTTCATACTTTGATCTAAATAATCATAAATACCAAGATAACCAGAAGAAATATACAATAACTTCATTACATATCACCAATTGTATTCATCATTTTTAATCTTTTGCTGTTATGATGCTTTCAACCTGCTTACAATTAATTTGTATAACATTTGTAACGTTTGGAGATGGTAGAGCCTCTTCTTCTAATGTAACGATACCAGTTTTTTTATTAAAGTTTGTTAATTTGGCTGGTCCATAAACAAAACCTGATTTACCTACAACTGTTATAATCGTTCCAAGTGGTATGTTGGAGAATTGACGGCAGATGCTATTTTTACATATCCATAGAAACATAAATAAATCTTCCTCCTTTGTTAATATTTGATAACATATATACTATTATATGCAAATAGATAGAGTTTCGTGAAAATAGTACTTTCATAAATTAAAATGTTTATTTTTAAGGATATATTCACTAGCATGGCGCATGAAAAGGTATGATTGGGAGCGGTATAATGTTCATTTGAGTAGTATAGGAAATTCAGCAGTTATTAATAAAAGAGGGAACGGGATTTGAAAATAAAGTGAAGAAAATGCAAGGAATTGTCATAAAGTAACATGAAAAAATAGGTAACACAGTGTTATTTCTATAAAATCCATATAAAGATTTATATAAAAAAATCCATTTTGATCAATTTTTTCAAAATGGATTTTTTTTATGCAATGTAAATAGGAGAAGGTGTTTTTGGTTACATTTTATTGAAAAGCTATATTGGTGTAAGATTTATGAATTCCGCAATCGGGCACGATTCTTAAATAAGAAGGCGTTTTATATAAAGGGCGTTATTTATATAAACAGCAAAAAGTTTAAAAAAGCTACTTGAACCTAACACGGTGTCAGGTTGTATAGTAATGTTGCCGGCAAAATTAAATCGTACGAAATGAGGGGTTGATTATGGGTGGGGAAACCTGGAAATATAGAGGGCTAGCTAAGCAAACCGGACTTACGGTACGGGTGCCCCATCATTATGATAAGATGAGATTGTTTTCTCCCTCGCAGTCTTCCGATAAGGGAAAAAGGATATTGCAAAGCTGCAACAAGTTATGTCACTTAAACAGTTAGGTTTTACTTTGGCTGAGATTAATGAGATGATAGAAAATCCAAATTTGAATCTGGTCGAAGTCGTAAAAGTACAACTAGAAAGTGTAAAAGAGCACATTCGGATACAAGAACAATTGTACAGTCTATTACGCCAGCCTTTTCCAATGAGTGTGATTTGATAGTTAGTGTTTTGTTAAAGGAAATGGAAGAAATTTACCCTGGTGGGATATGGATATCCTACAAGAAGCAAATCACTTTTGTATGCATGTTCCACTAACCGAGGCTTAAAGATAGTAGGATCTGTCCCTAACAGTAGATGATAGGCGAATGGATTGATAGTGCTTTAAACCTTCAGTATCGATGGTAAAGATATAATCAAATCTATTAATGATTTGAATAGTCTTATCAAAATAATAAGGATTTTCAGTCATCCAACATGCCAGCTTTATACCACTTTTTTTTAATATTGAATAATTGATACAGAAAGACGGTCTCCTAATATTGTAAGGGCTAGCTGTGGTTGAAACGTGGCAACAATAGATTGTAGCTTTTCTATCGGCTCCGATGGATGAAAGTAGGTCCATTCATAGTCATTATTGTTTGGCACAGCTTTCATGCTCTCATCTAAATAATTGTAAATACCAGGGTAACCGGAAGAGATATACAATAGCTTCACTATACATCAATAATTGTAGTGGTCATTTTTTAATCATTTATTACTATGATGCTCTCAATATCGTCACAGCTAATTAGAATAGTAGTCGTAAAACTTGGAGAGGGCAAATCTTGTTCTTCTAATATAACTATGCAAGTATTTTTATTAAAGCTTGTAAACTTGGCTGGTCCATATACATAACCAGATTTACCTACAACTGTTATAATAGCTCCTTGGGACATGTTGGAGAACAAGCGGCAGATACTACTTTCACATGCCATGGGAAAATGTTCCCTCCTTCTTATTCATTAAGTTAATATTTAATAACACTTATATTATATGCTAATAGATATATTTTTGTGCAGAGAACATCCTAGTGAATACACCCTTTTAGACCAATTCAAATTTATGCTTTTAGTTTATATTACCTAATGCAGATAATTGAAAGGTGAGGGAGTATGTCTTTAACATGTCCTGCTAGTGGCCATATGTTTTCGGGAAAGTTTCATACACTACTAAAGAGTAAAAATTCAATTGAGAGATTATATATATTGATGAATTCTATATGAATCAACTTACTATATACAGGATTGGTTTTGAATTCAAAGGTTGTAATCATTTTTATTTGTTAAACAAGTCTGTATTAGTGGGTAAAGCAATTAAAAGTGTACGTAAATGAACGGGAACTTTTTATTATAGATGACAATTCTAATAAAGAAACATTACATGTCATTAAAAAGTATTTGGGTGCTTTAAGACTCGCTAGGCACAAGTATAAGGTATTTAGCAAATGACCTAGGATAGCATACATAATATTTGTGTGTCCCCTGTGTCAGTAGGAAAAATCCGTACGTTATCAGTAAAAAGGATTGGTGATTTCAACAGCATCTTAAAACAAATCGAAGAACGTGCACCACTTCGTCGTAACGTAATATAAGAAGAAGTTGGTAACACAGCGTTATTCTTATTCAGTGACTTAGCAAGCGGGGTTACTGGTGAGCACATTCATGTGGAGTCTGGGTATCATATTTTAGGGTAATAATTGAATAGAAAATGATTATAAAAAACAACTCTCATGCCGTATTTTGATAGGTATGAGAGTTGTTTTTTGTTCCAAATTCGTGGATCAATGCATTTTATAGTCGTGGCATTAATAAAACTTAGAGTTACTTTCAACAACTCTTGCTATATCCAGTGGTAATTGTTTGATTTTAGATTGAAGACGTTTCTGAGCAGCACGACCTAAGTGGCGTTTGTTTTCGATATAGTACGCACATATGGAAATTTCATAATCAAAAAGATAGTCGTAGACATGGTAATCTACAAAAAGAATATCTTCTTTTGGAAAAGGAATTTCTTTTCCATGTAATGCATACATCAAACTTATGTTATTTTTAGCTTTCAGTCGATACATTCTTGCAAGGTGGGATAACGGTTCGGCTCTACAGGGTCTATACTCCCAAGCATTCTGAAGATAAGTAGTGGCAAGAGCAAAAAATTGTTCTTCCTGATGGATGAAGGTATCAATTTCGGATTGATCAACCTTTGAATCATTTTGTTCTGACTTTTCGATTAATTGAGTGCGTTGGAAAGCAGCCGTATTTGCCAAACGTTCATAACAGAGACCTATTCGTAAGAGGGCATAAAATACTTCTTCCGCCCATCCGCCCGCTTCAACTCTTTTTTTATACCATTTGATTGCTTCATCTAGTTCATTGAGAATGGATAATGTTTGTGCTAAGTAAAACATGTATCTGATTTTTAAATCGGGCGGGGTTGCTTCATCATGAATTCCTTCTAATAGCAACCGTTTATCTCGTTCGAATTTATCACTCTTACTCCCACCATCTCCTTGATCATTGATAATCAGACTATCGAGTCTTTCAACTGTATGAAAGTAAGTAAGCTGTTCAGCCTTTAATTTAGAACGATCTAAATCCCAATATTCATGTGTAACTCCAACGGATCGCCATGGTAAAGATGTTTTAAGAAGACGAGAAAGCCAATATTTAAGATGACTATCATATTGCATAGTTAAATAATGGTCCTTATCTAAGCTACACTTATCAAAATGAGGTTTAACTTCTAAAACCATATCAGCATCGAGCAACAACAAATAATCTGCCTCTGGATAAGTTTTTTGAGCCAAAGATACAGCTAAACTTCGATTATATCCAAAATTTTTAAAGGGTTCATGATGCACAGTACCAGGTATATTATTTTCTCTGCACCAGTTTTCAATAATTTCAGGTGTTCCATCAGTTGAACCTGTATCACAGATAGAAACAAAATCAACGATAGATTTCGTCGGATTTAAACATCTTTCTATAATTTTTGATTCATTTTTTACAATCATGCAAAGACATATTTTCTTTTGCAATTTTAGGTATTTTGTTGTTTTTGATTTGTTTTTAGCCACTATTTTCCCCCCTATTTTGTTCAAAAGGTTTTATTCGTTTAACAACATCTGATTTCATATACTTTGAACAAATGCGAATAAAGAGTTATAAGTTCTCTAAAGTATGGCTAGTAACTTTCAATCTTGCAAATTCTCCCCATTTTAATCATTTGCCTTGCAATCTATTGGGGGTGCTATGGGGTATGTGCAACTTCATATACGTAATTCATTACAATGGTAAAGCATGTAAGTATTTTGTTTTACTTTATGCGCGGAAACCATATTAGGCATGCGCTAGATTTATCATATGCAGTCGGATTTAATTTTGTGAGTCTCTTTAAGCTGGCATTCAAGAGTTATAAGGCTTACTGTATCAAAAAAATATAGTCAACATAAATTGTAACAACATTGATTTTATAGAAATAATTATTTAATTAATCGGAAAATCAACCATTTTTAGTTGTTCTACGTTTAAGGAGATATAACTTTTTGGGGGAGGTGATATTTGGAATTTCTAGTTACAGGTGGAGCTTGCTTTATTGGTTCACATATTGTGGAATCCTTATTGGAAAACAATATAGAGACAGTGGTTATTGATAATTTAGTTACTGGACATAAGTATAATATTCCATCAAAAGTTGCCTTCTACAATTTTGATATACGGGACTCAAATATCGATGGAATTTTCATGACTGAAAAACCAAATTTTGTGATACATCAAGCGGCACAAGTATCTGTACAGGAATCTGTAAAACAGCCATTTTACGATTGCAGTGAAAATGGCATGACTACTGTTAATATTCTCCAAGCTTGTATAAAGTATAATGTAAAAAAATTATTTATGCATCAACTGCTTCTGTATACGGCAATCCCCAATACTTACTTATTGATGAGAACCATGATCTTAATCCTGTATCATTTTATGGTTTATCAAAACTGACCAGTGAAGCATATATTTAATTATTTGCAAAGCTTTATGGTTTAAAATATACAATTCTTAGATATTCCACTGTTTATGGTGCAAGGCAAAATGCAGATGGAGAAGCTGGTGTCATTTCCATTTTTATAGATCGTTTATTAAAAAATGATAGTCCAATTATATATGGTAAGGGAAATCAGACACGAGATTTTATTTTTGTTAAAGATGTAGTGCATGCTAACTTCTTAGCATTAAAAAATGCGGACAATCAAATATGTAATATAAGTTCGAATCAACAAATTTCTGTCAATGAACTGCTGGATACAATTTATAATTTAATGAAAATAGAAGATAAAAGAATATACAAAGAGGAAAGACCGGGGGATGTTATTCATAGTTATTTATCAAATGATAAATCTGGAAAATATTTAAGTTGGTACCCGCGATTTTCATTACTTCAAGGGTTGGAAGAGATCATTTCTTTCTTCCGTAAAGAATAAAGTGTTTGTATACAATAAGTTAAAATTCATTTTGTATTGTATTAACCAATATGTTAATAAATGGGATTTTTATGTTATGTATAAGGAATAAAATAAACTTTAACATACTAAGAGAATGATTAAATGAACGATAAAAAAGCATGATTTATATCTTGGGGTAACAATTTTGAAGAGTATAACACGGTATTACGATATATTCATTCCTTAAAAATTCCTGATGGATATGAAATTGAAACAATAGCTATTGAAAATGCTGCTAGTCTTACCTCTGGATATAACTAGGCAATATAGGAAATATGTCACTCAGGTATAGGTTTTGTATGAAATAATTTAGTGGAATCAAAAAGATTACAGTAGGTTTATAATACACTAGGAAGATTGAGCATATATGGAATGAATTAATTCATAATTCTTCTTTTTAAACATATTATGTTTGGTGTCACACACCTTTATGAGAAAATGAAAAATTAAAAGGAGGTGTTTTATATGAATGATTTTATTCAAGAGTTTCATAAACATTACTATGATAGCTTAGTATGGTTCAAAAACACCAAATGGTTAGGTGTTCCAATCCACAAATGTCCATTGGATTTATTTTTATATCAGGAAATAATTTATCAGATTAAGCCTGATCTTATTATTGAATGCGGGACATATGATGGAGGAAGCGCGCTGTTTTTTTCATCAATGTTGGACTTAATTCAAAAGGGGCAAGTTCTCTCTATCGATATAGCACCTCAGCTTAATCTTCCTACTCACCCACGATTAACTTATTTACGAGCATCTTCGACATCCTCTGAAGCTATAGAAAAAGTACAAAGCATGATTAATCCGGAAGATGTGGTCATGGTAATTTTGGATTCTGATCACAGCAAAAATCATGTGTTAAATGAATTGAAATTATATAGTAGAGTAGTTAATACAGGAAGCTATTTAGTTGTAGAAGATACGAACATAAATGGCCATCCTGTATTACCAAATTGGGGGCCAGGGCCAATGGAAGCAATAACAGAATTTTTAAAGGAAAATAATGAGTTCGTCATAGATGAAAGTAAACATAAGTTTTTTGTAACCTTTCATCCTAACGGTTTTTTATACAAAGTAAGATGAAATATACATTAAAGAATATGTAACTTAATTAAAAATGTGGTGTATCTTATATGTAAAAACTATATTTTTTAGAAATAGATTAGGAGAGAATAATAAATAATCTTTTAGAATTATGTCTCTTTGGATATAAAAGAGGAATGTGTAAATAAAATGATAATAGTTAAGTTGTCTAATCCTCCTTTTTTTTATTAACAAAAAAAGAGGTATTACGTAAACTGAAGTTAGGCTTTTTTCAAGAGAGAAGCTAGAGATTGAAATTTAGTTAGTATTGTAGGTTGTAGGGTTAAAGTCTGTGAATATTCTATAATTTATTTTGTATTTCATTACCAAATGTATGGATTTATAAATTTCATGTTTAATGTTCAAAGGGTAAAATAAATTTGACTTGTTAAGGTGATGATTAAATGAATGATAAGAAAATATGTTTCATATCCTGTGTTTGTGATTCTGCTGAATACAGTATAGCTTTAAGTCATCTTCAACAATTAGAAATACCTAAAGGCTATGAAATAGAAATTATTTCGATTGAAGGGGCCCAGAGTATGACTTCTGGCTATAACCAAGGAATGAAAAAAAGTGATGCTAAATATAAAGTATATTTACATCAAGACGTTTTAATTATTAATAAAAAATTTATATTTGATATACTTGAACTGTTTAAGAAAAATGCTAAATTAGGAATGATTGGAGTAATTGGTTCAAAAACAGTACCAAAAGGAGTATGGTGGGAAAGTAATCAACCTTATGGAGTGGTCTATCATACTCCAGCAGGAAAAGGACAATTGTCTTTAACCGGAAGGTATAATGTAGAAAATGAGTATGAAAAGGTAAAAGCCATTGATGGATTAATCATGGCTACGCAATATGATCTTTCTTGGAGAGAAGATTTATTTCAAGGATGGCATTTCTATGATATATCTCAATGTTTTGAATTCATTAATCATGGTTATGATATAGGAGTCCCTAAGCAAGATGCACCGTGGTGCATACATGATTGCGGTATTATCAGTTATGAGGGATTTGAAAAAGAAAGACAAATATTTCTTGAAAATTATCCAGACTTAATACATCATGAATGGAAAAAAAATAATAATGTTTTAAGTGAAATAAATAATTATAATCCTACTGTGATAAGCATGTCAGCATGGGCTGGACATCTAAATTTTGGATATGATTTAGTAAGATTTATGAAGCCTAAAAAAATTGTTGAATTAGGTACACACTATGGAGCCTCGTTTTATAGTTTCTGTCAGGCTGTGAAAGACGGGGATTTATCAACTAAATGTTTTGCAGTTGACACTTGGAAAGGTGATCAACATTGTGGTTCTTATGGAGAAGATGTTTATCAAACTGTTAAAGGAGTGGTCAATAAATTCTATCCTAATATAGCGACTTTAGTTCGGAATACATTTGATGAGGCTTTAGAGATGTTTCAAGATGGAACAGTTGATATTCTTCATATTGATGGGTGTCATTCTTATGAAGCAGTTTCACATGATTTTCAAACGTGGTTACCTAAAGTAGCGGATGAGGGGATTGTTTTATTTCATGATATTACTGTGATGGATAAGGGATTTGGTGTTTATAAATTGTGGAATACTTTAAAGAATCAATATCCTTCTATTGAATTTAGGCATTCATTTGGATTAGGGGTTCTTTTTCCAAAGGGACATAGTGAAATTTTTAAAACTGTCTTAGAGAACAAAGAAATATTACAGCGAAATTATGAAATGTAAAATAGAATTTAATTACTGTGGCTTTCTCATAACTGATGAGAAAGCCCTTTCTTATGAAGGGGCTTCAAAAATTTAGTGAATGGTTATTTTTTACACAATAGGGTGATGAAAAAACTTTCTTTATTTTCCGTTTTCAACTATATCGCTTGTACGAAAGACATATATATGTAGGTAGTAAATATAATGTGTAAGGAAAATAAAAGATATGAGTTGTTTAAAGGCATTTGGAGATTCATATGATTATTCTGAAGTAGGATAAGTTAGAGCGTAAAAAGCAGTGTGTAGCGAGTATTTTTCTTTACATAAAAGACGAAATTAAATAATTGTTTATCAAATGCAGCTAAATGATGGTTAGAACAGCAGGCGGATCTAATTTTGCCGTAATCAAGGTTTTGAAACGGTTGAGGAAAATAAAATATTACCTCTAAATAATAATGGAGCTGTTACACTCTGTTTGCTTTTAAAATTACATGCAACCTTAAACAGTAATAAAGGTACTGGGACTGTTGCTTCATTTACAAATTATATTTTCAACTAGTTCTTAAACTACAAATTTAAGGAGGTTGAATTTGGAAATGGCTGAAAATACATTTTTATTTGTTACTTGTGTAAATGATGACCATTTATATGAAAAATGTAAGCGGCATATAAAATTTTTGTATGTTCCAGAAACGTATACTATAGAATTCTTAGCGGTTCGTAATTCTCAAAGTATGACACAAGGATACAATGAAGCGATGCTACATGATGCCAAGTATAAAATTTATCTACATCAAGATACATTCATTATTTCCCCCTATTTTTTATTTAACGTATTATCTTTATTTCAAAATGATTCTTCGTTGGGAATGCTTGGAATGATTGGATGTAAAAACATCCCTAAGAGTGGGATATGGTGGGAGGGAACGGAGATGGTTGGGAAAGTTATTGAGGAGAGAAGAGGAGCTTTTCGCACTCTTACGTTTGATCAGCACGAGCATCGTTTACCTTATGTGCCCGTGCAAGCGATAGATGGTTTGTTAATGGTTACACAATATGATTTACCTTGGCGGGAAGATCTGTTTACGGGCTACCACTTTTATGATATTTCGCAGTGTTTAGAGTTTCTTAAGAAAGGATATAAAGTAGGGGTAGCAAGTCAATTAGAATCATGGTGTATACATTATTGCGGGGATGACTTTGATGCGCTTTCATATGAAGCGTATAGAAAGGTATTTATACAAGAATATATGCCCTTTTTATAAAACCATAGATAGTAAAGTGAGAGATTAAATGTGCCAATATTTTTAGATGATAGAACAGAAGAGCGTATAAACGGTTTAGTATTTCTTTAATGGAAGATAAGCCCCTTTACAAGCAAGGAATGAGATAAAGAGGAATATAGAAAAGCAGTATGCACATATATAGGGTATGCAGAGAGTTTGTAGGATCCAACTGATAATGTATGGAGATTGAAAGTTGTAGTGTATGAACCAAAAATAAAAATGTTTTGAAGGGGGAGGGATAAAATGAAAGGGATTATCCTTGCCGGTGGAACTGGATCTCGATTGTACCCGATTACAAAGGTCACAAATAAACATTTGCTGCCCGTCGGTCGTTATCCAATGATTTATCACTCTGTATATAAGCTTCGGGAATGTGGCATTACAGATATTATTGTCATTACCGGGAAAGAACATATGGGTGATGTAGTCAGTTTTCTTGGTAGTGGAGCCGATTTTGGGGTGTCCTTCACATATCGCGTACAAGAGAAAGCTGGAGGAATTGCTGAAGCGCTTGGATTATGTGAGACGTTTGTGGGGAATGAGAAGATGATTGTCGTTTTAGGTGATAATGTTTTTTCTGACAGCTTGAAACCGTATGTAGAAAATTACAGAAAGCAAGGGGCAGGAGCAAGAATTCTTTTAAAAGAAGTAGCTGACCCGCAGCGTTTTGGGGTCCCTCATATTCAAGGTGGTAAGATTGTATGCATTGAAGAAAAACCAGCTTCTCCAAAAAGTAACTATGCTGTAATCGGGATTTATATGTATGATAGCAGTGTGTTTTCCATGATTAGTCAGTTGAAACCTTCTCAACGAGGAGAGTTAGAGGTAACCGATATTAATAATGAATATTTAGCAAGAGGTGTGCTAACCTACGATACACTACAGGGGTGGTGGACGGATGCCGGGACGCACCCTTCACTGCATAAAGCGAATACATTAGCGCAACATGTAGATTTTGGTGATGAGTTTAATGGAGGGGGAGGGAAGAGTTGAAGACGATTTCTGCATCTCTTTCTGATGTTAAGTTAATTGAGCCAAGTGTGTTTCATGATGCGCGCGGGTATTTTAAAGAAAGCTATAATGAAAAGGTACTGCAGCAATTCGGCATCCATCACAAATTTGTACAGGATAATACATCGTATTCAAAGGAAGCAGGTGTGATAAGAGGGCTGCATTTTCAGCTGGAGCCAAGAGCACAAACAAAGCTCGTGCAGGTCATACAAGGTGCGATTTTTGATGTGATTGTGGATTTGAGGAAGGGATCTCCAACCTATAGGAAATGGCAAGCATTTTTGTTAACAGGTGATAATCATCGACTGTTACTTGTACCAAAAGGATTTGCACATGGCTTTTGTACACTTGTTCCTCACACAATTGTCCATTATAAAGTAGATGAATTTTACGACGCGTCATGTGATAGTGGAATCGCATGGAATGATGAAGAATTTGCTATTTCATGGCCCGTAAGTAACCCGGTTTTATCAGAGAAAGATGGCATGTTGCCTAAGTTCAACGAAACCACTCATTACTTTCAATTTAAGGAGATATCGACATGAATGTACTAGTCACAGGAGGAGCAGGATTTATCGGTAGTAACTTTGTCCGTTATTTTCTCAAGAAGTATCCTGGTTCCCGTGTTATTAATTATGATTTGTTAACATACGCTGGCAATTTATCTAGTATCAAGGATATAGAGTCTCTTAGTAATTATATCTTTATACAAGGAGATATAAGAGATGCTGAGAAAATTCAAGCTGTAATGCAAGATTACAAAATTGATAGTATTGTGCACTTTGCAGCGGAATCGCATGTAGACAGAAGTATACAAGGTCCTATGGAATTTTATACGACAAACATAGTAGGAACAGCTGTATTATTAGAAGCTGCTAAAGCTTTCGGTGTTCAGCGATTTCTTCACATTTCAACAGATGAAGTGTACGGATCTCTAGGAGAAATGGGTCATTTTACGGAAGAGACTCCTATCTCACCAAATAGCCCTTATTCTTCTAGTAAAGCCAGTTCGGATTTAATCGCTCTTTCTTATTTCGAAACGTACAAACTTCCTGTAATTGTTACACGCTGTTCTAACAATTATGGTCCATATCAATATCCAGAGAAACTCATTCCGCTTATGATTACAAATGCAATGGAAGATAAGAAACTTCCTGTATACGGGACGGGACAAAACGTGCGGGATTGGCTTCATGTATTCGATCATTGCACAGCAATTGATTTAGTTCTGCATAATGGAAGAGACGGAGAAATATATAATGTTGGAGGCAATAATGAAAAGAGAAACATAGAGATTGTGGAAATGATTTTAGAGAAGCTAGGAAAATCAAAGCGTATGATATCATTCGTTCCAGACCGCCTTGCTCATGATTGGCGATACGCGATTGATTCGTCTAAGTTACAGAGAGAGTTGGGATGGAAACCGGTATACTCATTTACAAAAGGTTTGGAGGACACAATAGAATGGTATATGAAGAATGAACAATGGTGGAAGCCGTTGAAGAGTAGGTGAGATAAAGTGAAAGTACTCGTTACAGGAGCAGGAGGCCAGCTTGGTAAAGAATTTGTTGCGTATTTTGCAGAAAAGGAATGTACATTGTATCATTTCACAAGGAAAGAATTAGATGTTACAGACGCTACGTCACTTATTCCTATCATGAAAAGCCTAAAACCAGACCTCGTCCTTCACTGTGCTGCGTATACAAAAGTAGATGCTGCTGAAGAAAATTGGAAAGAAGCATATGCTGTAAATGCATTGGGGGCAAGAAACGTAGCAGTAGCTTCGGAAGAAATAGGAGCGAAACTGGTTTATTTTAGTACGGATTATGTATTTGATGGAATGCAAACGCGTGATTATCACGAATTTGATCAAACAAACCCTCTTAATGTATATGGCGCTTCTAAGCTAGCGGGGGAAGAAGCAGTAAAAAACTTTCACAGTCGGTACTTTATTATGAGAACATCATGGCTGTATGGCGGGGAAGGTCCAAATTTTGTGCGGACGATGCAGACGTTGGCTCAGACAAAAAAGGAGCTACGCGTTGTGTATGATCAAATTGGGAGTCCTACTTATACAAAAGATCTAGTATGTAAAACCAGAGAGATTATACAAACAAATCAGTATGGAACCTACCACATGTCAAATCGGGGAGAATGTTCTTGGTTTGAGTTTGCTACTCGTATTTTTCAGGAAATGGGAGCGGATGTTAAAGTCATCCCTGTAAAAACTGAAGAATATGGAGTGAAAGCAGAAAGACCACGCTATTCAGTTTTACAGCATCTGTACCTAGAATTGAATGGTTTTGCTCCTATGAGGCAATGGGAGGAAGCGCTAAGAGAATATATAATAGAGATTTCATAATGACAGATGAAAAAGTATTCAAACACGAAACAGGCTGTGGAAAAGACTTTCTCCACAGCCTGTAAATGGCAGCTCCACTAGGGAGCTGCCACTTCGTCAAAATTAGAAATTCTGCGTACATGAATCACAAGGTCCGCCGGTAGGTTGGAATACGATATTGTCAACAAAGGCCGATCCTCCTGGTGAGGCTGGTGTAGCAGCGTTTTGGAAAGTGATGCAAGCAGTGTCTACAACAGGAATGCCAGTAGGCACACATATAACAAGAGTGAAATGCTGGAAGCCAGATTGAGGTGCAGGTGAAGATGGTACAATGTGTGGGATATCATCTGCAATAATTTCTGCAATAGTAGGAGGACAATCCTGACCAAGGGCTGGGAAAGATACAGAAGCTACGAGTATGCCACCATCCCTTATATCTGCGGCAAAGGAAAGCGTATAGCAACACCCTGGGTTAACAGGGACCGTCTGGCTAATAAATGCGCCTGGTTGAATCTGCACGGCTTGGATACGGAGTAATGGCTCAGTGGCTGGAGTGCCACCGGTTGGTGAAAGCAAAATGCCGCTGTGAGCGTCTGGCTGACCGACTACAAGGGCACCTGTCGGTGATTGAGTCCAACCTGGAACCGGATCTAGTCCCCCAGTCGGTGCATCATCAAATCCAGGATTGTCGAGCAGGTTGTTACATGGACAACATCCTTGTCCAGTCGGCCCAGTCGGCCCAGTCGGCCCCGTAGGTCCGGTTGGCCCAGTATTACCTGTTCCAGCTTGCCCGGTCGGCCCAGTCGGCCCAGTCGGCCCAGTCGGTCCAGCAGGCCCAGTCGGCCCAGGTTGAGGTAAAGGGAATAAACAATTTAGTGGTATGCAGTTATGTTCATGAAACCTATCCAAATTAATTCCTCCTAATCTTTTGTATGAAATTTAATAAATAGAGAAACATCTATACATTGTATGAATGATAAAAAATAATGGTACTGGGCACTCCACGAAATAGGAGCGCTTTTTTTAGCGCATCTTAACTCAAAGTAATTTAGGAATCTTGGGATCTTTGTAGCCTCTTGCTTGTTCTAATCATAGCCACAGACAGCGATAAGAAAACAGATAAAGAAAAAAGCAAGAATCCGATTGAATATCGAATTCTTGCTACTTAAACCGATATTCTCTTTTAGTGTTCATTCAAATATATTAGTTCAGCTTTTATGTGATGAAAATATATCTTTTTCGTAAAGCAATCTAGTAATATTGTCTGGTGATAATTTAGTTATTCGAATGTGATACCTGCACTTGCAAATCCAATGATAGTGGCAACGAGAATGCCAGTGCCAAGTATGTGTGTAGAGATAACTAGTAATATTTTATCTTGTGCAGCTACGTTGATATTTTGAGGAATAATCCCACTTGCAGAATCACCAGCATCTATTCCATTGAAGGCTGGATTTAATAGTAAAGGAGTGCCTATTGGTGTAAAGGTATCACTAGAGCCAGGTGAAGAATATAATTGCATCTGAATTTGTACGGGGAATCCTGTTCCTACGCCTACATCTACTGTAGCATTAAAGTAACCTGCTAATGATGTGATTCTTCCAGCACGAGGTGCAACAAATGCGAAATCCAAGAGATCAGGATCATTTAGAGTTATGTCCCCCGCAAGAACATCAACACCAACACCAAAGAAGCTATTTCCAAATCCAAGGACAGCGCCAGTACTAGCTTGAATGATCCCTGCAAGAGAAGTGTTAACTAACGCAACTGGCAAACCAGATGCATATGGAACTATAGCACCACCACCACCAGTCGGCCCAGTCGGCCCNNGTCGGTCCAGTCGGTCCAGTATTACCACCTGTTCCAGCAGGTCCAGTCGGCCCAGTCGGCCCAGTCGGTCCGGGTTCAGGTAAGGGAAATAAACAATTAAGTGGTATGCAATTATGTTTATTAAACCTATCCAAATTAATTCCTCCTAATCTTTTTGATAAAAATAATTCAAAATGTCTAACTTGTATATAGTGTATGAACGATAGAAAACAATGGTGCTGGGTAGCTCTAAGAACAGGGCGTTTTTTTACCAAAATTTAGCTTGAAATATCTGTATGTAAAATGATGTAGATTCCGTATTGTTTATAAATTTAAAAGCAAGTTCTTCACTTTTGGGAATATACTTTGAAGAGAAGTGTTGTTGACAGGAGGGAGAACCTTGACTAAAAAGAAAACTGAGGATATAAAAAATCAGCCTCGTCTTTATACGGCAGAACCTAATTTGGAGAAAAGTAAGTGGAATATACAACAAACGTTTATTGTTAAATTGAATCAAAGCGTTTCTGAAAAAAAGGAAGAAGTGCAAAATGTTGTGAAAGAAGAGCAAGGCGTCGAGGAAGATAAAGTGGGGCCATTTGTTCAAGAAGAAATCGTTACATCGGATGAAAAGGTACTAACAGAACAAGAACAACAAGGAAGTTCAGACATTATAGAAGGTATTGAGTTAGTGGAAGTAACAGACGTAACAGAGGTATTAGAAGAAGCCGAAGAATCAACAGAGGTGATAGATGAGTTAGCGGAAGAAAAAAAGGATGGGAAGCCACAAATTTTTTTAAAAGATTTGACGAAAAAATCGTTTAAGGATATGGACAATGAAGAGAAAATATACTTTTTTCTTCATAGACCGCATTACATTCCAAATGTAAAATGCCGCGTAATAACAGTGAAGGATATATATGTAGGGTTTATCATTTCGTATGAAGATGGTTATGTATCTATTAATTCAGCACAAACATTCGAAAAATTCCAAGTGAAGTTTGAAGAGATTGTATCGATTCAAATTATGGGGATATAGAAAAGGTGGTAGGAATACCTACCACCTCATAGTTTTTTGGTTTTACAAATTGTTCTAATCAAGCGATTATACGCCTGGAACATTTACATCACGTAAACATTGAATCGCACAGAAACAATTTAAATCAACTGTAATAGATAAATTTGTAGAGATTAATTGTGGTATTGTTTGTTTTAAAAACGCACAAACAATATCCTCAGGTGTTGCAGCTGTTTCTGGAGTAAGTCCAGGCGGAACTAATATCTGTAATACGGCGCAGCAATCATCTACACTCGCTACGCGATAAATAGGAGAACTTGCACAGATATCATCACTTGTTATTCCAGGATTGTTTTCTTGGAAAAATACGGAAGAAAAAAGCTCTCCTTCTGTAGTATATAACAAAAAAGGGCGAGTGTTTGCGAATTTAGCGCCTTGATTTGCTCCTAAAAATGGAACGTCACAGCCTGTTGGGCAAGCAGAAGAAGCACAATCTTGCAATTCATCGATAAATTTTACCACGTCACATACGCAGTTTGAGCGGTGATGGTGATGATCATGTCTTTCATCTTTACAACTCATGAATTTCACTCCTTATATTTAGTTTTCATTTACACTATTAGAGTATTGAAATAGGAGCAAATCGGTTACGGTTCATAGGATGTTTTTTTTTCGGGATAAGCCTTTATTTGTCCTCATTTAACGGAGAGTAAAGTCTTCGGCTTTGGATGCTTACGATATGCTTTATGTTTCGGTAAATAGAAATAAGGAGATGAGAAGAATGTTCTCCAATAGTTGGTTTTTATTCTTTATTTTTTCGTTAGCTGTGTTTCGGTTTACGCGTCTCATTGTATACGATAAAATTACCAGCTTTATACGCTCTCCTTTTATTGAAGAAGTACAAATTCAAGAACAAGACGGAACCATGTCTACATATATGAAAGTGAAGGGGACTGGACTCCAAAAATGGATTGGTGAATTGTTAAGTTGTTATTGGTGTACAGGTGTATGGATTAGTGCATTTTTACTTCTCTTGTATCATTGGATTCCTAAAGTTGCAGAACCTGTATTAGCGTTGTGGGCACTCGCCGGGGCAGCGGCTATTATTGAAACGATAATTGGACGATTTGTTGAAGAATAGAGGTTTTTAACTGATGATTAGTTGAAAAATCGGACTTTAATAGCTTAAAAATAGGTGAACAGAAAGGATAGGCTGTTCATATAGTGAATAGATAGAAATGCACAGCAGAGGAGATGTTTGTTATGGAAGATAATCTGCAATCCAATCCATATAGTCTTCAGCAGTGGCAGCAAATGCAGCAACAAGCACAGCAACAACAGTTATATCAGCAACAGGCACACCAATTACAACAGCAAGGCTTCGTAAAGAAAAAGGGTTGTAATTGTGGTAAGAAAAAGAACATTTCTAATCAACAAAATCAAGGTTGAAAAACACTCATGTTATCGTGAGTGTTTTTGTTTGGTATGAAAATATATGAAAAAGAATTTTTGTAATAAGACAATGAAGCTATATTGTATCGGAGAGGGATATACCTTTAAAGCATGGCATATAGCGAAGGGGTAATTTTGCGGACATATTGAGATACTACGGTGAAGAATCGGGAAGCTAATGGACGAGAAAAATTATATATGTTAAAAGGTTATATACTATGCTGTTATATGCTCAGCAGATTGTAACAAATGCATCACGCAAACATTGAATACCACAAAAACAATGTAAATCAACCGTGACACGAGAGGAAGTTGCATGCAATTCAGCATGTGGAATACTTAAGTAAGTACAAACAGGGTTTGGGCTCGTGTCAGGTTCTTTTCCTACAATAACGATCAATGCTTGAAGCACGGCGTAGCAATTTTTATCTACACTTTGTACACGGAAAATAGGAGAGCGGCAATATTTATTTGCAGAAGGAACAGATAATTCGAATGGGTTTCCTGAATTTGTGAATAAAATAAATGGCCGTGTGTTTGCTGCTTTTGCTGCATAATGCGAACCAAGGAATGGAGCATTATACTGTGATGAATAAGCAGTAGATGTGTATTCTTGTAATTCATGTATGAATTTGACGACATTACATACACAGCTTTCATCAAAGTATGTATCATGCTCGTCGCTAGAATTACAGCTCATATTGTTCACTTCCCTACCCTCAAGTTTTTACTATTAGAATATGAATCGAGAAGAGTCGATATTACGGAGGACAAAGGTGATTCCTGTTTAAAGCAGTGGCGGATTTGACGAATTGTATTGGACAATAAGCAGGATATTATTTGAGGAATATATGAAAAAATCCAGCACCACATGTTAAGGTGTTGGATTTTTTTGTAAGTCTTTCTGGGCAATATATAAAAATCTCGATACATCTAATTTTTTTCCTCTAAAAAATTGCGGAGAGGAAATATACAGTTCTTCTTTTGCGCGAGTGATGGCGACATACATGAGCCTTCTTTCTTCTTCTAACGCTTCAGAAGTATCAGTCACACGGTCATTTGCATCTTTTAAAGAAGAAGAATGAGGCAGTATACCATCGCTCGCTCCAAGTAAAAAGACACATGGGAATTCCAGTCCTTTTGCATTGTGAATCGACATGAGAGACACTGCATCTTTTTGTTGCATTGTTTTTAATGTTTCCATTTCTTTTTGGCTTTGAATCGCTGTACTTACAAATTCTAAATAGGAAGGGATATCGGTAAATCGAGTAGCCGATTCCATTAATTCTTCGAGCATTTCTTCTTGTATGTCTTTATGCATCGTAAAGGAAGAGCGGTCATTGCTTTGTAGGTACTCTAGATATTTACCCTTACCTTTAATAATTTCTTTTAGTGCTTTCTTTGGTTCTAATTCTTTAATGAATTTAATGAAGTCAATCCGTTCGTTTATTTTTTTGACTTGGAATGGTTTTAAACTCGGGTTTAGCAATAGAAAATGGAGGAGGGAAGGGAATCTTCCTTCGCCGTATTTCCATTGCTCGCGTTCAATAAATGAGATGCATTCATCACGGCCGATATACATCGTCGGCAATATGTTTGAGAGCGATTCGATTCGAAATGGTTCATATGCGAGACGTAGCTGATCGAGCACGGGCTTAATTAAAGAATGCTCATAGAACGATTGGCTTGCACCGTGTTTGATAAACGGAACTTTATGAATCGTTAGTTGGTCGAGTAAAGAACGACTGACAGAGTGCGTACGATACAATAAACAAAAGTCTTTGTATTCTCGTTCGCCACTCGCTACTTTATCTTGAATGAGTTGCAGGATTTGATTTGCCTCATCAAGAGTAGTGGCAGGGCGTGCATAAAATGGCTGTATACCTTCTTCATGAACAGAATATAATTCTTTTTTAAAACGTTCTTGATTCAGTTTAATGACTTCGTTTCCAAGACCAACGATAAATGGATTAGAACGATAATTTGTATTTAAAGCAATAATGGTTGTATCTTCAAATTCTTTTGGGAAGGATAAGATAATTTGATGGCTCGCGCCGCGCCAGCCATATATCGCTTGATCGTCATCTCCCGCGATAAATAAATTATTTCGCGGCGAAGCTAACAGTTTTACAATCTCATATTGCGCATACGACGTATCTTGAAATTCATCGACTTCAATGTAATGAAATCTATTTTGTAATTGCGTTAATAAAGGTGCGTTATTTTCAAGCATATAGAATGTTTCTAGTAAGATATCATCAAAGTCTATATATCCGTATCTTTGTTTTACATCTTCATAGCGTTCATATACTTCACGGAATTCTTGTTCAACGGGTGTTTTTGCTTGTACATCTTTTGGACGATTTAATTTATTTTTCTCGAGTGAAATCATTGCGAGCATTGTTTCTGCGTCATAATCGTCTTTTAAGCGCAATTCTTTCAAAATTTTCTTTATCATAATTTGTTTATGTTTTTCATTTGCTAAAATCTGCTGGTTGTATCCTTGACTGCGAAGCAATTTTAAAAAGACGGAATGGAATGTGCCTGCGACGACATATTGGCTTGCAGAACGGTTCATTCCAGGTAAACTTGCTACGCGGCTTCGAATTTCTTCAGCAGCTTTTTGTGTAAACGTAAGTAGTAAAATGTTGCGTGGATGAACATTTTTTACATTAATTAAATAGCCAACGCGAGTTGTTAACACAGATGTTTTCCCGCTCCCAGCTCCGGCCAATGTAAGAACAGGACCTTCTGTCGTTCTGACTGCTTCTAATTGTTTTTCATTTAAATAGACGCCTTGTCGCTCTAGGGCACGAAAATAAGCTGCATCTGCTTCTTTCTCTGGGATTAAATCAACAGAGGTTTTCGGGATATGATATATTGCCTGCGGAATGCTAGCATGTGTTAATAATTTTTGCGAAAATTTCTCCATTGTCATAACTTCACCTTCAAATATGGGATCAAATAATAACTTTATCGGAAGAAAGGCGAAAAGGCAATGTTAAAAAGAGTATATGGACATGTTTGCATTCGGATATTTTGAATACTGGGGTCAGTTTTATGTAGAATTTTTGAAAAGTATAGGACATACGTTTGCGCAAAAATAAGGATTTAGAATATTAATATATTTAAAGTGCATTTTCTATAGTGGTGTATATGATAGTCTATCAAAAATAGAGAGGTCATGTATTGTGAAGAGAAGGGAAGAGAGTCTCTGTTGTTGTCACTACGTTGCATTTCCAGTTTATAATGTGCTGACAGGACCTAGGAGAGTAACAAATGAAATTTATTATGCTCTTTCAGATGGTCAGAAGTTAATTTATACAAATAGTGACGGGTTACAGGAGTATGGAACTACACAGATTTTGTCACCGAATCAAGTTTCGTGTATGAATTTATTTGTGAATGGTGTTCTGCAGTCACCAGTAGCTTACAGAGTTGAAGATGGTCAATTGACACTTTTAATCGACGAGGTTCCATTAAAAGGTGTGCCAATTATACTTCAGTTTATTACTGTATATTAAGGAAGGATGAGATTTAAACGATGGCGGTTTCACTAATTAAAATGGTAATTACAGCAACGAGTACGATTTCAGGAGAGGTTACAACAACGACGAATACGACCGTTACTCCTACTGGTAACAGATTTGTGGCGTTTGTAACGGGAGGGATGGTTGTAGGAGGAGTTACTACAATTCCTGCAGCGAATTTTGCAGATGATAGCGGAACGGCAGTAGTAAATTTACCTGCTATAGCAGGTGATTCTTATGTGAATCTGTACGTGAATGGTGTGCTTCAACAAGCGGATCTTATGACGACTTTATCGACAACACAAGTAGTTCTTGGTGCAGCACTTACAGAAAGCCAGCCTGTAATGCTAGAATTTATTAATGTAACAGCAGCTTCTACGTCAACTTCTACGAATAATTTAACAGTTAATACAACAATTAACACATAAAATTGATTGGTATCAGATTTCTTGATAGGGATTATAATCTGATTGAGTTATACTTCTAGCTAATAGAAAAAGCCTTGGCTCTATATTCTTATTGAACTGCACCCCAATTATTAGACATAGTCTAACAATTGGGGTGCAGTTTTTTTATGACA